>CAYMHN010000281.1:0-2036 GCA_964390235.1 uncultured Candidatus Competibacteraceae bacterium | reverse complement strand
TCGTTGATCACGTTCATCAGCACCTGAGTACCATAGGTCGGCAGGCCATGGCCGGTGACCGCGTTCTCGGCCAGGATCTGCTTGCCTTTCTGCGTCGCCGCCATGAAGGCCTTGGGGTCCTTGATATTGCCCACGCCCTTGGTGCCGCGGATGGCCACGGCCTTGAGATTCTTGGCGCCCATCACGGTACCGACCCCGGAGCGCCCGGCGGCGCGGTGCAGATCATTGACGATCGCCGAGAACAGCACGCCTTGCTCGGCGCCGACCCCGATGGTGGCGACCCGGATCAGCGGGTCCTGATGCTTCTTGTGGATCCAGGCATCGGTCTCCCAGACCGACTTGCCCCAGATACCGTCGGCCGGCAGCAGCTCGGCCTCGTCGTTTTCCAGGTATAGATACACCGGGCTGGAAGCCTTGCCCTCGAAGATGATCATGTCCCAGCCGGCGGACTTCATCTCGGCGCCGAAGAAGCCGCCCGAGTTGGAGCAGGCGATGGCCCCGGTCAGCGGCGACTTGGTGACCACCGAGTAGCGTCCGCCGGTGGAAGCCATGGTGCCGGTCAGCGGGCCGGTGGTCATGATCAGCTTGTTGTCCGGACCCAGCGCATCGCAGGCCGGATCGATCTCCTCGTACAGGTACTTGGATGCCAGACCGCGCTGTCCCAGATACTGCTGGGTCCACTCCTTGTTCAGCGGTTCGACTTTGCAGGTGCGGTCGGTGAGATTGACGCGCAGGACTTTGTTCTGCCAGGCCATGATGGGTGCCTCCTCGTGCTCAGGCGTGCGATGTGTTGCTGGTCTTGGCCGCCCACTGGCGCATGCGATCCAGACCGGTCCAGTCGGCATCGATATAGGTGATGGCGCTGGTCGGGCAGGCTTTGGCGCATTCCGGATCGCCGCCGCACAGATCGCACTTGATCACCTTGCCGGTGGCCGAGTTGTAGTTGATGGTGCCAAAGGGGCAGGCGATGGTGCAGACCTTGCAGCCGACACAGGTCGCCTCGTTCACCACCTTGGCGCCGGTGGACTTGTCCAAAGTGATGGCATCGACCGGGCAGGCATGCATGCACCAGGCCTCGTCGCACTGGGTGCAGGTGTAGGGGATAAAACGGCCTTCCTCGTGGAAGTTGAACACCTTGATCCGCGACTTGGCCGGATTGAAGAGGTTCTCGTTTTCCAGTGAGCAGGCCATTTCGCACTGCAAACAGCCGGTGCACTTCTCTGGGTCGATATGCAGCGATTTGAGCATGGTGAACTCCTCGTTCGTGAATCGCACCCGAGGGTGTCGTGTTGGTATCGGTTGGCTGGCGAAGGCAGCACCGGATAGTTAGTATAGTTCAGTCGAACAGCGATAGCGTAGCAGCGAGTACAATCGCCTGTCATCAAGTCCCTTGGCCCGCCGTTGCGAATCATCGTCCCATAGCCCATCAGCCCGCATCCGATATGACCCAGACCCGGCGACTGCACGATCATCCCAGCTCCTATTTGCGAGCCCATGCCGACGATCCGGTCGCCTGGTGCTCCTGGGAGCCGGACACCCTGAGCCGGGCTCGCCGCGAGCATCAGCCCATCCTGTTGTCGATCGGTTATGTGGCCAGCGAACCCTGCTTTCGGGTACACGCCGAGTGCTTCACCGATCCGGTCGTGGCCGAGCTGCTCAACCGATCCTTCGTCTGCGTCCTGGTCGATCGCCTGGATCGCCCCGATCTGGACCGGCTCTATCAGGAGGCCTTCCGGCTGTTGTACGGGCAGTCCGGTGGCTGGCCGCTTACCCTGCTGCTGACTCCGGACGATCAGGTGCCGTTCTTCGGCGCCATCGCCCTGCACAAGATGCCGGAACAGGGGCTGCCGGGCTGCGCCGAACTGCTGGACCGGTTGGCTGCGTTCCTGGCCGGGCAAGAGGATCAAGTCCGGCAGCAGAACGCCCGACTGTTGCAGGCGCTGCGCGCCGGCCCGCCACGCCACGGCCGCACCGGGTATTCATTGCATGCCGGACCGCTGGACGATGCGATCAATCGGAGAGCGTCGTGTAGGGAA
>CAYMHN010000280.1:0-5278 GCA_964390235.1 uncultured Candidatus Competibacteraceae bacterium | reverse complement strand
ACACTCACTTCCGGATTGAAGGGCCCGTAGTGGCGCAGTTGCAAGCGGCCTTCAACGACAATTGGATCAAGACCACCGGCCAGGTGCTGAACGGGCTGAGCTACTTCCCGGCCTTGCAGGAGGAAGGCAAGATGAACGCGCACGTGTTTGTTGCCTCGCCTTCCGGCGGGAGCGAGAGCATGCATCTGATGTATCTGCTTGCCATCGCGGCGGCCGAGGCGACTATCGACCTGGCGGCGGCCTACTTTGTGCCCGACAGGCTGTTGATCGAGGCCTTGATCGCTGCCCGTGGACGCGACGTTCGCGTTCGCATCCTGTTGCCCGGGCCGCACATGGACTCGCTTACCGTCAAGATCGCCTCCAAGGCCGATTGGGGCGAGCTGCTGCGCGCAGGTGCCGAGATCCACGTCTATCAGCCGACCATGATGCATATCAAGCTGCTGGTCATTGATGCCGAGTTTGTTTCGGTGGGTTCAACCAATTTCGACATGCGTTCGATTCGCCTCAATGACGAAGCGAGTCTGAATGTCTACAGCAGCGACTTCGCCACTCGGATGACGGCGGTGTTCGAGGCCGATCTGCTGGAGGCGGAACCGTATTCCCTGGCCCGCTGGAAGAGCCGTCCGCTGCGCGAAAAGTTCTCCGAAAAGATTCTGCTACCAATCAGATCGCAGCTTTGATTCCGGATTGGTTCAATCGCCAGCACTGATTCAGCCGCACGCCAACAGCGGTTTGAGCAGCCATACCACTGGCAGGCTGAACGCCATCCCGCACCCCACTTGCCGCAACGGAGTCCTTGCCATGACCGCCACCACCATATGAGGTCCAACGCACATACGTGATGTCTGCGGGCTGCGAGACTACACGTCGCCAAGGGCCTGGCTTGATGCTGATCTTCCGGATCGGGTTGCGAGTGCCGTTCGGGCCTGCGGTCATATAGTTTCTGTCACCTACGGAGGTTAACATGATGCGCCCGGTTTTTACTCCTCACCTACGATACCTTGTCGCCGCTTTGGCCGTGGGAGCGTTATTCACCGGCGGCCTTTTCGGCCAAGAGCCCGAAGGGGAGCCTCCAAAGATCAAAGATGTGGGAGTGGCGGACAGTTTTCTGCCGGTGGTCATCGACGAGGATTTTGACGATGTGTTCGCAAAGGACACAGCCGAAAAAGAGGACTTCATGCAGCGCCAGCGCAAGCTGCTGGAGGAGCGCTACGACCTGAGCGATAACCCCTCCGACGTCATGATGTCGGGCGGCCGCAGGGCGGTGCAGCAGGGAGTGCGGGTCCAGTTGCCCGAGGGCGTGACGTGGCAGCAATTGTCGCAGATGTCGCCTGCCGAGATCAAGGAGCAGAATCTGTTCCCGATGGGCTTTCGGCCGCTACCGCATCCCAAGCACGATGTCGGCGGACAGGTGTATCCCGACAACCAGATCGAGGAGATGCTCGAGAAGGAGGCCCGCGACCTCGAGCGCTTCGACATCGGGTTCGATCTTCCCGACCACCTCATGCCCGAGTTTCCGCCACCGATCTTTCTGACCACCCATCCGCAGCTCGGCGATGTCTCACAAGGGCAGGTGCTTTCCATCAAGAATTTTTGGGAGCTCCTGGGCGGCAAGCTCACGCCGGTGCAGCTTGAAGGGTTGCGCCTGCTCCTGACCCCCTTCCCGCAGCAGCAGTTCAACGTGACCGAGGACCGTAAGGTCAAGGAGCCCAGTCTGGGCGTGACTTGCCTCGACTGCCACACGAATGGCCACACCAATGCCGCCTTCCATTTGAATCCCGACACGCGGCCGCAGCATGCGCGATTCCGCCTCGACTCCGTCAGCCTGCGAGGGATGTTCAATCAGCAGATTCACGGCTCGAAGCGATCGTTGCGGTCGATAGAGGATTTCACCGAGTTCGAGCAGCGTACGGCCTATTTCGACGGTGACCAGGTCACCGCGGCCAAGAAGGGCGTCCACCTGCCCGACCGTGCCTCGCAGGTGGCGATGATGGCCCAGATGCAGAACATCTTCGACTTCCCGCCGGCACCCAAGCTGGACGTGTTCGGCATGCTCGATCCCGACAAGGCGACCGAGCTGGAGCTAAAGGGACAGGAGGTCTTCTTTGGCAAGGGCCGGTGCGCGGAATGCCACCAGGCACCGTTTTATCTCGACGACAAGATGCACGACTTGCGTCTCGATCGGTTCTATGAGCCAGAGATGATCCACGAACAGCTCAACGTGGCGAACGGCCCCATCAAGACCTTCACCTTGCGCGGCATCAAGGACTCCCCGCCGTACCTTCACGACCAGCGGCTGATGACGCTGGAGGACACGATCGAGTTTTTCAACCTGGTGCTGCATCTGAGGCTGGAGGACGACGAGAAGGAAGCGCTCGTGGCGTTCATGAAATCTTTGTAAACGCCGTGTAGGCTGCCGCACAAGGTCCACCGATCGGTTCGACACCGCCGCATTCCCTGAATGCGGCGGTGAACATCGAGGCGCGCTGTCCGACGCTTCGAGGGAACGCTGTTAGAATGTGAGACCTGACCCCATTCCGTGCGATCAACGACACCATGGCGCAGATGAACGAGCCCCAACGATTGAGCGAATGGTTCGTACCGTCCTTCGGACCACCGCGCTTTCGCGTGGCGGTGGGTCTGCTCTTTCTCCCCTACACCGGGATGGTGCTGTCGTTTGTGGTGATCGGGTCGATGCTGGCCGAGACCATCCACTGGGATCGCGTCGCAGCGGTCGTCGTGATCTATTTTCTGGCGCTCGGCATTGGCGCGCATGCCCTGGACGCCCTGGGCAGCCAGGCCGTCAAGCCCTGGGGGTCGGTCTTCTCGAAGCGCCAGCTCTGGGCCGTCGCGGCCGGCTCCGTGGTCCTGGCCTATGCGATTGGTCTCTACTACATCGTGCGCCATGCGCCGCTGCTCGGCGTGATCGCTGTCCTCGAGGGGTTCTTTCTCCTGGCCTACAACCTGGAATGGTTCCGCGGGCGTTTTCACACGAATGCCTGGTTCGCATTCTCCTGGGGTTTCCTGCCGGTGCTGGCAGGCTACGTGATCCAGACCAATTCCATTTCGCCCGCCAGCGTGCTGGTTGCCGTGGCCATGGCGGCGCTGAGCCTCGTCGAAATCAATGCCTCACGCCCGTACAAGGCGCTGAAACGCAGCGCTGACGGACAAACGGTCGAAGGCCGCGCACAGGCTGCTCGGTTCGAGGTGATACTGAAATCCGTCAGCCTCGGCGTAATCCTGCTCGGCATCGCACTGCTCATCTGGCGCTGGAACCTGTGACGCCGTGATGATGCGCCGGACGCCGTTCGTTCGGTATTGGCGCACCACGCGCGCCGAGCTGGACAGCGCCTTTCTGCACTGGATACCGCGCTTTTTCCCGAACCTTTCCGAGACCCAGGCCGCCGCCGTTCACGGCGCGCTCGATCACGGCAAACGCCTGCGCGGCTGTCTCCTCTGCCTGGTGAGCGATGCGCTGAACGGACGGCGTGAGGCCGCGTTGCCGCGCGCCCTTGCGGTGGAATGCGTTCAGGCCGCGTCATTGATACACGACGACTTTGTCGACTGTGACACCGAACGGCGCGAGCGGCCCGCCGCCTGGACGATGTATGGGCCCCGCAAGGCCGTATTGCTGGGTGACTTCATGTTCGCGACCGTGCTGCAACGGATGACCGAATCCGGCCGTGCCGACGGTCTCGCGGTTGCCGAGGTCATCGCCACGATGGCCAGCGGCGCGTGGCAGGAGCCGCTGGAGCCCGCGGAGGTCGAACTGGCCCTGTTGGCCGATCCGGAGGGCGGTCAGAGGCTCTATCCCAGAATCATCCATCTCAAGACCGGGGCGTTGTTCGGGACGGCGGCGCGTCTTGGCGCCATCAGCGCAGGTGGCTCGCAGCGGATGGCGGACCTGGCCCATGAGTTTGGCGTGCACCTCGGCGAAGCCTATCAGATTGCCGACGATCTGGCCGATCTGGCTGACGTGGACGGCCGCGAAGACCCGGGGACTGCGTTGGCCGTGCTGGCGCCCGCCATCGTGCATTTTTGCGGCACATCGGCGCTGGCGCTGACCGGTCTGCCCCAGGGTTCGCCTGCGGCACCGGAGGCCTTCCTCTCGGAGACGCTTCCGGTGTTGCAGTCGCGAATGCGCAAAGCGATGGATGCGAGGGTGGGGTTCGCGTCCGAGCGGGCACGGCAGTTTCCCGACGGCCCGTTTGGCCGGCTGCTGCAGACTGCGCCGGCAGAGATGGTGCGCCTGATCCTCGGCGAGCTACCCTGAATCCTTTATTGGGGCCACCGTGGGAGCGCCCGGCTTGCGCGCGTGTACGATCGCCGATCCGTACAAGGTTAGATCTTCCCGGCGAATATCCACGAATCCCGATTGTTCCAGCGCCCGCTGCAGATCATCGACCCAGGGGCTCTGCTCGATCAGCTCGGGCAGCCCGTAATAGATCTCACGCCAGGACGGAAACAGGCGGCTGCCGGCACGCTGCAGGATCCCGAAATAAAGCCGCCAGATCCTGACCAGATACGCCTTCGGCGGATAGGTGAAATCGTGCGCCAGAAACACGCCGTTGGGCTTCAGCATCGCGTGGGCGTTGCGGCAAAGCAGCGGGAGCTCCGCGTACTTGGCCAGGTAGGACGAGGTAATGCAGTCGAACGGTTCTTCCGATCGATAGTCCTCGGCACGTCCCAACACCAGCTCGATGTTCCCTCGCGCGCGTCGCTTCAGCTTTGCCCGCGCCAGTTCAAGGTACTCGCTCCGGAGCTCGACACCGACCACCTGGCACCCGGGGTGACGTTTGGCAATGGCCAGCGTCGATATGCCGGTGCCGCTGGCCAGGTCCAGCACGCGCGCCGGATTCGGGGGGATGAGATCCACGAGCCGCCGTTTCCACAGCCGATCGATCCCGAGGGTCGCGGCATTCACCATGAAATCGTAGCTGGGCCCGGTGCCCTCGAAGAAGCGCTCCACCAGCGCGAGACGCGCACCGCTTGACCCCTTCGCATTCATCACGATGCCTCTCGACCGAATCGCAGCCCCGCTGCCCTAACGCTCGGCACGATCCAGGGTAGCGCGTGTGCCAGACTCATTCTTGTACGCCAGGCTGCAAGGCACTGTCAACCTCCATCCGGAGGCGTGAAGCGACATGGAGTGGGCCTGGTTCGAGCTTGATATGTTGGACACCGTACAGACCATGCCTCGAGCTTCAACTAGCTTGGGAGCCTCACCCTGCATCTACATGAGTTCATGGTAAGAGGCAGAACCCGAACGGAACGATCA
>CAYMHN010000279.1:0-5313 GCA_964390235.1 uncultured Candidatus Competibacteraceae bacterium | reverse complement strand
TTCAGCCTTGAAACCGGCGATCTACGGACTGGCCTTTGATCAACACCTGATACATCCCGAAACCCTGTTGTTGGATCGACCGACCCGGTTCGGCGACTATCGGCCGAGCAATTTTCTGCATGCCTATCATGGCGAAGTCAGCGCGCGCGAGGCCTTGCAGCGCTCGCTCAATGTCCCGTCGGTCGCGGTACTGGATCGCCTGGGTCCGGCTCGGGTCACCGGCTGGCTGCGCTCTGCCGGCATGCGGCTGAGCTGGCCGGCTGGCCAGTCGCCGGGCCTACCCCTGGTCCTGGGCGGTGTGGGTACCACCTTGGCTGATCTGGTGATGCTTTACAGTGCCATCGCCAGCGATGGCGACTGGCGACCGTTGCGCTATGCCATGGACGATCCTCCGGTGCCGGCCAGTCCCTTGCTAAGTCCGACGGCCAGCTGGCAGCTGCGCGCCATTCTGGCGGGCAGCGCACCCCCGGTGGGGGTGCCCGCCGGTAGCCACGGAATCGCCCACAAGACCGGTACTTCCTACGGGTTCCGCGATGCTTGGGCGTTGGGTTTCGACCGCGAGCATACGGTGGGGGTCTGGGTCGGCCGACCGGACGGCACGCCGATTCCCGGGCAGCATGGTCGCGATACCGCGGCCCCGCTGCTGTTCGAGGTTTTCGGCTTGCTGCCGTCCGCCCCACTGGGTGGGGAACCGGTTCCAGTCGGTGCCCGGCGGCTGACCCATGCCGAACTGCCGCCGCTGCTGCAACGTCTGGATGGACGTGCTGTCGAGCCACCGCTGCGGCTGAGTTTCCCGGTCGATGGCTCGACCGTGGTCTTGCCGGCGGGCCAAACCGAATTGCCGCTGGTCGCCGAGGGCGGCCAGCGGCCCTGGTACTGGCTGGTCAATGGCCGACCGCTGGGCGCTAGCCGTTCCGGGCAGATCTGGTGGCCTGTCGATGGCGCCGGCAGTGTGCGGGTGACGGTGCTGGATGCGACAGGGCGGAGCGCCAGCGCCGAAATCTGGATCGATACGCCCTGAGCGGGACGACCGACGCGGAGCTTGGTTGCTGGACGCCGGACAAAGTGGCATCATTTCGACGGTTGACGCAATGACCGTCAATCACCAAAAACCATTCCCATTGCGGCCGTTCCGGCCGCGGACCGAAGGAGGCATGACCGATATGCGTTATATGACGCTTGCCGTCGCGCTGGCGCTTGGCAGCAGCACTGCCATGGCCCAGCAGGATGATCCCCTGGAGCGGATGCGCGCCTTCCAGACCACGGGTGAATCCCTGCAGATGCAGACCGTGCCGCAGACCGGACCGGTGGCCGATGCGATCCGTTCCAATCTGGAACGGATCAAGCTGCCACCCGGGTTCCGGATCGACCTCTATGCCGTGGTGCCCGATGCCCGTCACATGGCGATCGGACCGTCCAGCGGCGTGGTCTTCGTCGGTACCCGCAAGACCAATATGTGGGCAGTGATCGACCGGACCAAGAACCGGGTTGCCGATGAGGTCAAGCCGTTCGCCCCGGCCATCACCTTCACCCAGCCCGGTCCCTGTTTCAGCCGCGATGGCTTTCTCTATGTGGCCGAACACAACCGGGTGCTGGTCTTCCCGGCCGCTGAATTCTTCTTCGAAGGCCCGGACGTGGCGGTGGACATCGTCGTACCCCAGGGCAATCTGATTCCGCCGGAAGAGGAAAGCTTCAATCACGGCGCCCGGGTGTGCCGGGTCGGGCCGGACAACAAGCTCTACGTGTCGCTGGGCCAGCCCTACAATGTTCAGCCGCGCGACAAGCTGGAACTTTACGAGCGACTCGGCATCGGCGGCATCGTCCGCATGAACCGTGACGGCAGCGGGCGCGAAGTCTATGCCAGAGGGGTGCGCAACTCGGTGGGCATCACCTTCAACCCGAGCACCAACGAACTCTGGTTCACCGACAACCAGGTCGATGGCATGGGGGACGACATCCCGCCGGGTGAAATCAACCACGCCCCGAGCGCCGGCATGCATTTCGGCATGCCCTGGTATGGCGGTGGTCACGTTCGTACGGTCGAGTACAAGGACGATACCCCGCCGGATGACCTGACCTTCCCGGCGGTGGAGATGGTGGCGCATGCCGCCGACTTGGGCCTGACCTTCTACTCCGGACGCATGTTTCCGGAGCAGTATCACGGCGGTCTGTTCAATGCCCAGCGTGGCAGCTGGAACCGCACGGTACCGGTGGGCGCGCGGGTGATGTTCACTCCGATGGAGCCGGATGGCAGCGGGCCGGCGGGTGAATCGGTGCCGTTCGCCCATGGTTGGCTGGACGAGGCAACCGGCGAGTACTATGGTCGGATTGCCGACGTGGCGCAGTTGCCGGACGGTTCCTTGCTGGTCTCGGATGACACGGCCGGCGCCATCTATCGCATCAGCTACGTCGCGGAGTGAATAGCGACTCGGTCGGCGGGCGGCGCGGAATCGCCGCCCCGCTGTTGCTCGCCGCAGGCCTGTTGCCGGCCATGGCCGGTGCCCAGCAGGACTGGCAGGAAGCCAGGCAGCTGGCGCGGGCCTGTCAGGCTTGTCATGGTCTGGATGGCCTGTCCAGGCAGGCCAATGCTCCCAATATAGCGGGCCAGCCGGTCCAGTATCTGGAGCGGCAGCTCCGCGCCTTTCGGGCGGGCGAGCGCCACGATCCCCAAATGTCGATCGCCGTCGCCCATCTGAGCGATGTGGAGATCGGACTGCTCGCGGCTTACTACGGCGCGATCAGGATCGAAGTCGTGGAAATCCCGGGCAGCTGAAGCCCTCGACCCGGACCGGCTAGCCCGTCCCCGGACCGGTTAGCGTACGGTCAGCCGGTCCATTGCTCCACGGCCGTAATGCCAGGGCTGGTACATGTCCTCCACGAACACGGCAGGCAAGGCGTAAACGCCCGGCGTGACGGCACGGACCAGATAGGCCAGCGTGAACTCGCCGCTGAACTCCCCGGGCAGTGCCGCCACATAGCGATCAGCCCGGATCTCCAGGTATTCGACCGGGCTGAGCTCCGGCAACCAGTCCAGCTCCTCGACGCCGATGCCATGGGCCAGGCGAGCATTCTCCAGCTCGAAGCCCGCCGGCAGCAAATCAACCACCAAGGCCTGGCGTGCTGTCGTGGCGGTAAGCTCTCCGCTGATCACCGCAACCAGCAGATCGTTTCGTGCGATATCATCCGGGGCGAGCGGTTCACCGTCACGGCTGTAATACCGGCGGCTGATGTGAAAACCGGTTCGGGCGGGCGCTTGTGGCTGGGCTGGAATGCCGCTGGTATCGAGCACCACCCAGGCGGCTGTCCGACCCCGGTTGCTCAGCTCGATCCCGCGGGCGAGTTCGGTCGGGTCCGACTGGAGGTAATACGGATCCTGGTTCTGGATGCCATCACCGTTGACGCTCAGCAGCAGTTCGTCCCGGTCCTGGCTCAGGGCACCGGCGGCCAGCAGCAGCCAGGCCTGTTCCTGGGTGCTGGTGTGGGTGCGGGCATGGGTACTCAGGGCCAGTTCCTCGGTCAGCCCGGGCAGCTGATCATCGAGCATGCCCGACTCCGCGGCCAGCGCGACCAGACCGGCCAGATCGCGTAGCGGACTGCCATAGCCATCGGCCGGAAGTGTCGGGTCGAGTTCCTCAAGTGCCGCCTGGAAGGCGATCCGCGCGCGCTCCCGGTCGCCCTGGCGGACCAGGGCCGCACCTAGCTGTGCGCGCGCCAGTCGCGTCGGTAGCTGGTCCAGATGATTGTCGTGCAGGTAGCGCAGTTCACCCATGGGTGCCCCCCGGGTGCTGGCCAGTACGTACAAGGCATAGGCCCGAGCGACCAGATCGGAAGGGCCGAAGCTACCGTCCCTGAGCTGTTGCTGCAAGCTGTCCAGACCGCGCTGATAGGGAATGCCAGGCACCAGATAGTCCGCCGCCCGGGCGCGGCTCAGGAAATCCATGACATAGGCGGACAGCCAGATCTCGGCATTCCCGTCGGCATGCCACAGGGCGAAGCTGCCATCATAGCGCTGCATGGCCAGGATGCGCTGAATGGCTGTCTGTACCTGCTGGCGCAGCTGTCGTGTATCGGCCACCGATGTGGCGGCCCAGCGCTCGGCCAATGGGCCGAAGTAGACCAGCGGCAAGGCCCTGCTGGTCAGTTGTTCAAGGCAGCCGTAAGGGTAGCGGTCCAGCCGGGCCAGCAGCTCGGGGACATTGATGCCTGGACGGCTGGAGACGCTGGCGCGCAGCCGGGCGGTCGCGGGCAGATAGTCGGACAGCAGCGCCACGTCCAGCCGTAGCGACTCGCCGGGTTCCAGACGCAGGCTGCGATGCTCGGCGCTGTGGGTCTGTGCGGGCCGCACCGTGATCGGCCAGACACGATCCAGGGCAAAGCCGTCGGGACCGCTCAGATGCAACAGCAGTTCGCCCTCGCCGGGTTCCAGACCGATCAGGGTATAAGACTGGCGCAGGGTGTCGGACCCGCCAAAACGCACCCGCAGGGGCGTGTCGTCCTCCAGTTTCAGGGCCCCGCGGGTGCTGAGCTGCGCCGTGTAGTCACCGGGCGGGGCATCCAGCTGGTGCAGCGAGAGCAGCAGCTCGGCCCGATCGCCAGGGGCCAGGAAGCGCGGCCGGTAGACCTCGGCGATCAGCGGGTCGCGGACCGTCAGAGCCTGCTCGGCACGACCATAGCGATAGCCATCCCAGGCGACCGCCATCAGGCGCAACTCGCCGTTGAAATCCGGCAAGGTCAGATCGATGCGCGCCAGACCGTCGTCGTCCACCGCTACCGGACCACTGAACAGCGCCACCGATTCGACGCTGCTCAGGGTACTGGCATCCAGATCGCGCTGATCGGCATCCGCGCCACTGCGCAGGGTACCGGGCCGACCATCGGTTTCGATCAGCCGCCCGTACAGATCGAGCAGATCCAGCCCTAAGCGGCGTTGACCGAGAAACCACTCCAGCGGATTCGGGCTGCGGTAATCGGTCAGCTGCAAGATGCCCTCGTCGACGGCCGCGACGGTCAGATAGGCGGTTTGACCGGCCGCCACGCCACCGACCCGCACCGGCAGTTCCAGCGACTGACGCGGCCGTACCACGCCCGGATCGGGAATGTCCACCGCCAGGGTGCGTTCGGCCCGCTCCAGCCCCAGCCAGGCGACACCGACGGCCCGGGCGGATCCGGGGCTGCCGTCCAGTGGTCGGAAGGCCGTGGCCATGAGGTAGACTCCTGGACTCCAGGCCGGATCGACCGGCAATTCGAACACGGTGCCCTCGGCCGGCAGGTCGATCTCGTGGGTCTGCCAGAGCCGTTCGCCGGCCACGGCCA
>CAYMHN010000278.1:0-5326 GCA_964390235.1 uncultured Candidatus Competibacteraceae bacterium | reverse complement strand
CGGTGACCAGCACATCGCCGGGTTCGACCAGGTGCATCTGGTCGATGCCCTGGATGATGCGCGCCCGCCCGGCGCCGATGCGCTGACCGATGGAGCGACCTTCGACCAGCACCTGGCCGCGCTGGCTGAGCCGATAGCGTTGCAGGGTCTGATTGTTGGCGCGGCTTTTGACCGTTTCGGGACGAGCCTGGAGGATATACAGCTGGCCATCGAGGCCATCCTTGCCCCACTCGATGTCCATGGGGCGCTGGTAATGCCGTTCGATGATCAGGGCCTGGCGGGCCAGCGCCTCGACTTCGGCATCGCTGAGCGAGAAGTGCTGGCGTTGATCCGGGGAGACCTCGACGGTTTGTACACTGCGGCCCCAGCCGGTATGCTCGCTGTATACCATCTTGATCGCCTTGCCGCCGAGCGTGCGGCGTAGAATGGCGGGGCGGTTGGCGGCCAGGGTGGGTTTGTGGACATAGAACTCATCGGGGTTGACCGAACCCTGGACCACGGTCTCGCCCAGTCCGTAGGCGGCGGTAATGAATACCGCGTCATCGAAACCGGACTCGGTGTCCAGGGTGAACATCACCCCCGAGGCACCGAGGTCGGAGCGTACCATGCGTTGCACGCCGGCCGACAGGGCGACCTCGGCATGCTCGAAGCCATGGTGTACCCGGTAGGCGATGGCCCGGTCGTTGTAGAGCGAGGCGAATACGTGCTTGATGGCCAGCAGGACGTCGTCCAGGCCATGCACATTCAGAAAGGTTTCCTGTTGGCCGGCGAAGGAGGCGTCCGGCAGATCCTCGGCCGTTGCCGACGAACGCACCGCGACGGTCGGATCGCTGCCAGCGGACTCGATCAGTTCATGATAGGCTGTGGTCAGCGCCTCGATCAGGGCCGACTGCAAGGGCGCATCGATGATCCAGCCGCGAATCAGCTTGCCGGTTATCGCCAGGGCGGTCACATCATCGATGTCGAGTTCACGCAGCGTTTGATCGATGCGTTCCGGTAACTGGTTGATTTCCAGGAACTCGCGGTAGGCCGCGGCCGTGGTGGCAAACCCTCCGGGAACTTGGACACCGGCGGCGGCCAGGTGACTGATCATCTCGCCCAGGGATGCGTTCTTGCCGCCGACTCGGTCGACGTCGCGCATGCCCAGGGCTTCGAACCGCAGGATGTAGTCCAATGTTCGTTCCTCTATGATGAGTGGACGGGAACCGATGCTAGCGGAATTGAAACCATCGGGTCCAGGCTAATAAGCCAGGAACCCCATCGATAACATGCGCCAGACAGACGGGATGATTATACGGTTTCGCCAATGCTAATTCTGACCGACAGCAATACCCTGCGTGCGCTCGATCAGTCCGATACCTTTGCCGGACTGATGGATCTGTATGAGCGCAACTATATCGGCCTGCGTCGACTGGTGCCCGTATTGCCCCGGGATCGCCGGCCCTGGCTGTCGCGGGTACCCAACGGACTCGATCTGCACTTGCAGTTGCTGGAACGGCATCGTTACACCACGGATTTGATCCTCACCTACCGCTTCGAAAAGCCGGAGGGCGTCCGCTTCGAGCCCGATCTGCAGTTACGCATTTATCATGACGCCCGTCAGGCCGAGGTGATGTCGGCACATCTGAGGAACCGGCCGGAATTCGCTGCCGAAAGCTGTGCCAGACTGCGCACCCGCTGGCGCATCAACCGGTTTCTGCTGAAGTGGTTGAACTATTGCCTGCATCAGGGGCATTGTTTCGAGCCCAGGGCCAATGCCGGTCTGACGCCGGAATCCATGGATCTAGTGCCATGACTGACCTGAACCCGCCGCGCAGTTGCGGTATCATGTTCGACATGGTTTACAACAGCTTGTGGGTCATCCGACCATGAAACTGTCCAGCCGGGGGCGGTATGCGGTTACCGCCATGCTCGATCTCACCCTGCATCAGCGGGACCAGCCGGTCACTCTGGCCGACATCGCCCAGTGCCAGGATATTTCCCTGTCCTACCTGGAGCAGTTGTTCGCGTGCTTGCGGCGCAACGGGGTCCGGGCGGTGGCTACCGGCTGGGCCGACCGCCCGAGCGGATCAGCGTGGCGGATATCATCGCCGCGGTCGATGAGCCCATCGATACCACCCGCTGTCGCGGCAAGCAGAACTGCTACCACGGCAGTCGCTGCCTGACCCATGAGTTGTGGGGCGAACTCAATGAGCGTATCACCGGTTTTCTTTCCGGGGTAAGCCTGGCCGATCTGGCGGCCCGATCCTCGGTCAGGGCCATCGCACGTCTTCAGGATCTCAATCATCAGCGCACCGATCTCGACCGCGATGCGGCCTGAGCGGCCGATGAGCGCAGCCGTTTACCTCGACTATGCGGCCACGACCCCGGTCGATCCGCGGGTGGCCGAGCGAATGAGCCATTATCTGACCCTGGACGGCGTGTTCGGCAATCCGGGTTCGCGCAGCCACCGCTTCGGCCTGGCCGCCGGGCAGGCCGTCGACCAGGCCCGTGATCGGGTCGCGGCCCTGATCGGGGCGGAGCCGCGCGAGATTGTCTGGACCTCGGGCGCCACCGAGTCGAACAATCTGGCGCTGAAGGGCGCGGTTCATGCTTGCCAGCGCCAGCATCCGCATATCGTGACCTGCAAGAGCGAGCACAAGGCGGTGCTCGACGTCTGCCATCAACTGGAGCGCGCAGGTTGCCGCGTCACCTATCTGGACCCGCGCGGGGACGGCCTGATCGATCTCGACCAGCTGGCGGCGGCGCTCGACGATGACACCCTGCTGGTGTCCATCATGCACGTCAACAACGAGACCGGGGTGCGGCAGGACCTCGTCGCCATCGGCCGCCTGACCCGCGGCCGCGGCATCCTGCTGCACGTGGATGCGGCTCAGAGCGCCGGCAAGACGCCCATCGACGTCGAGGCCATGAACATCGATCTGCTCAGCGTCTGCGCCCACAAGGTCTACGGCCCCAAGGGTATAGGGGCGCTGTATGTGCGGCGCCGACCCCGGGTAAGGCTGGAACCGCTGCTGCATGGCGGGGGGCAGGAGCGCGGACTGCGCGCCGGTACCCTGGCCACCCACCAGATCGTCGGTCTGGGTGACGCCTTCCGGCTTGCCGGTGAGTTGCTGGAAGCCGACACGGCGCGGCTGCAACAGCTACGGAATCGGCTGCTGGACCGCTTGCTGACCCTGTCGGCGGTGCGGCTCAATGGTCATTCCGAACATTGCGTGCCGGGCATCGTCAATCTGGGCTTCCAGGGTATCGACGCCGAGGCCTTGCTGCTGGGGCTGGACGATATCGCCCTGTCCACCGGATCGGCATGCGGCTCGGCGAATCAGGAGGTCTCGCATGTATTGCGCGCCATCGGCCTGGATCACCTGACCGCCGCCGGATCGGTCAGGCTCAGCCTGGGCCGCTTCACGACCGAGGCCGAGATCGACTACGCCGCCGAGCGCATTGTCGCCGAGGTCGCACGGCTGCGTGCGCTATCGCCCTTGTGGACGGATCGGGCGGAGATGGATCGTCCGGTCAGTGCCTGAGGCGGCTCCGAACCAGGTCGAGATCTGGACCGATGGTGGCTGTCGCCCGACTAATCCCGGTCCCGGCGGTTACGGCGTGGTGCTGCGCTGGAACAGTCACCGCAAGGAACTGTCGGGCGGCTACCGGCATACCACCAACAACCGCATGGAATTGCTGGCCGCCATCATCGGCCTGGAAACGCTGAAAAAACCCTGCCAAGTAACCCTGTATAGCGATTCCAGATACCTGGTCGATGCCATGAGCAAGGGCTGGGTCAGGCGCTGGCAGGCCAACGACTGGACGCGCAACGAGCAGGGCGACAAGGCGCTCAATCCGGACCTCTGGCAACGGCTGCTGGACGCCGCTGCCCGGCATCGGGTCAACTTCGCCTGGGTGCGCGGCCATAGCGGCGTGGCCGAGAACGAACGCTGCGACGAACTGGCCCGGCTGGCTGCCGGGCGCACCGACCTGCCGGTCGATGAGGGGTTTGCCAGCGAGCGGTGAACGATCAAGCTTGCACTGGCAAACCGACCGGATTGTGATCCACGGCCTCCATTGCTAGCCGTTGCGGTTCGTCCAGGAGCTACTGGCGGACACCCACCGTGCCGAGCGGTGTGTCAGACGAATAACTCTCTAGCATTGTCGCCAAAATGGCGCCATGTGGAAACCTGGTGTCCGGTTGACACGGCCGCGCAGATTTCACGCCGGATTCACGCCGGATTGGCGTTCGGCTTGACGCGGCGGGCGTAAGGTCGCCTCCTCGACCGGCCAATCCCGGCCGGATTTTCGACAAGAGAGGCTTATCCATGATGCGTAAAGACACCTTCGGTCACACCGTGAGCGGTGCCAGCGCCGCTGCCGTCGAGCACTACGAGCAGGCCTTGCACCAGCTGCAATGCTACAGCGGCGATCCGGTCGCCACCATCGACCGGGCATTGGCGGACAGCCCCGGTTTCGTGATGGGGCATGCCCTGCACGCCTATCTGCACCTGCTGGGCACCGAGGCGCCGGGATTGCCGGTCGCCAGGGCCGATCTGGAAGCGGCCCGCAAGCTGCCGGCCGATGCCCGCGAGCAGGCGCATCTGGCGGCGGTCGGCCACTTGCTGGAAGGCGAATGGCACGCTGCCGGCCGGGTGCTGGAGGATCTCGCCATAGCCCACCCGCGCGATAGCCTGGCGCTGCAGGTCGGCCATCTGGTGGACTTCTATACCGGCGAATCGCGCCTGCTGCGCGACCGCATCGCCCGTGCTCTGCCGCTCTGGTCGGAGAGCATGCCCGGTTACCCTGCGCTGCTCGGCATGCATGCTTTCGGTCTGGAGGAGACCGGCTTGTACCAACGCGCCGAGGCCGCCGGCCGCCGTGCCGTGGAGCTGGAGCCGCGCGATGCCTGGGCCCAGCACGCGGTCGCTCATGTACTGGAGATGCAGGGCCGCCAGCGCGACGGCATCGCCTGGATGCGCGCCAACCCGGACGCCTGGGCCAAGGACAACTTCTTCGCCGTGCACAACTGGTGGCATCTGGCACTGTATCACCTGGATCTGGACGAGATCGACGAAGTCCTGGCGCTGTACGACGGGCCGATCTACGGCCGGCCCTCGGAGGTGGTGCTGGACATGGTCGATGCCGCGGCGCTGCTGTGGCGATTGCAGCTGCGCGGCATCGATGTCGGCAACCGCTGGCAGGCGGTGGCGGATGCCTGGGAGCCGCACGCCGTGGCCGGAAACTACGCTTTCAACGATGCCCACGCGATGATGGTCTTCGTCGGCGCCGGCCGGCCACAGGCCGCCCGCGCGGTGCTGGAGGCGCAGGAACGGGCGCT
>CAYMHN010000277.1:0-5354 GCA_964390235.1 uncultured Candidatus Competibacteraceae bacterium | reverse complement strand
GCTTGTTCATTGTCGGTACCTGTCGGGCCGTGGAACTGATCGTCCATGACCATCCACTGAAGACGGTGAAAAGAGAGCTGCAACTGCATGGACGCTGCAGCGAACTGGTGCTCGCCTATCTGGATGAAAACGCGGTACGAACCTATCTGGCGCAGCGCTTCACCGAGCGGATCGGCGCGGCGCTGGCGGCGCCGATCCACCGGCGCACGGCGGGGCATGCGCTGTACATGGAGATGCTGGCCGACTATCTGACCCGCCACGAAGCGTTCGGCGAGTACCTGAAGAACGGCGTGCCAGAATCTCTGGCCGTGTCGCCGGACGTGCTGGATACGCTGCTGCCGGACGGATTGCGGGCCGCCATCGAGTTGCAGTTCGAACGTTTGAGCGCGCACGAGCGGCAAGTACTGGAAGCCGCCAGCGTGGCGGGAGCGGAGTTCGTGCTGGCGGCCGTGGCCGCGCTGTCGAGTATGGCTGAAGAAGAGATCGAGCGTGTCTGCGAGAGGCTCTGTCAGCGCGCTCAGTTCATCGCCGACCTGGGGCTCGCCACCTGGCCGGACGGGACAACCAGCGGGCGCTATGCGTTTCGCCATGCGCTGTATCCCGAAGTCCTTTATCAGCGTATCGGCAGCGGCCGGCGGCTACGCTTGCATCAACTGCTCGGCGAGCGCCTGGAGCGGGGTTTCGGCGAGCAAAGCGGCGCCATTGCCGCCGATCTCGCCCACCACTTCACGCAGAGTCACGACGCCGTCCGGGCGGCACGCTATCTGCGGCAGGCGGCGGACAACGCCCAGCGGCGTTACGCCAATCAGGAGACCGCCCAATACCTGCGCCGAGCGCTGGCCCTGCTCGGGCAACTGCCGCGGACAGCGGAACGCGATCGTGAAGAGCTGGCCTTGTTGCTGCGCCTCGGCCCGGCGCTGATTGC
Organism: uncultured Candidatus Competibacteraceae bacterium; assembly: GCA_964390235.1. GTDB lineage: Bacteria > Pseudomonadota > Gammaproteobacteria > Competibacterales > Competibacteraceae > CAYMHN01. The sequence goes on along the minus strand of CAYMHN010000277.1, from coordinate 4,429 downwards.
CACCCGGGGCTATGCCGCGACCGAGGTGGAGGAAGTTCATGTGCGCGCGCACGCCCTGTGCGTGCAGTTGGCCGATGAGCGGCAACTATTCATCGTGCTGCGCGGGCTGTGGGTGTTCTACTGCGCACGCGCGGATTATCGGCGTGCGCTCGAGGCCGGCGAGCAGCTCCTGGTCCTGGCGCAGCGCACGGCTAGGCCGGAAAACCATCTGGAAGCCTATCGGGCTTTGGGCGGTATTTTGCTCTATTGCGGCCGGTTCAGCGAAGCGCGCACGCGCCTGGATCAAGGTTTGGTCCTCTGTGATCCGCAGCAGCACCCTTCCCGCACCGACCATCTCATCCACGATCCGGGTGTGGTATGCAGGTATTTACATGCCTATACCTTGTGGTTTCTCGGCTATGCGGAGCAGGCTACGATGCGGATGGACGTCGCATTGGAGAACGCCCGCGGAATAGCGCACCCGTATACCCTGGTCTGCGCCATGGGCACCCGGCTCGATCTGCACCAGCACCGCCGCGAGCCTCGCCTGGTCCAGGTCCGCGCCGCAACCATGCTGGCATTGGCCAACGAACAGGGGTTTTCGTACTGGGCGGCGATCGGCGCCATATTCCACGGCTGGGCGTCAGCCATGCTGGGCCAGTGTCAGGCCGGCCTGGCCGAGTTGCAACGAGGTCTGGCTACTCACCGGGATACCGGGGCCGTCAATTCACGACCGTATTATCAGAGCCTGCTTGCCGAGGCGTTGGCACAAGCTGGAGACGTTGACGCCGCGCTGAAGGTTGTGGCCGAGGCGCTCGCCCTGGCCGGCCAGACACAGGAAGGGTACTACGAAGCCGAACTCCATCGCCTCCAGGGCGAGCTATTGCTGCGACAGGGCGGGAGGGGCGTTGCCGATGCGGCCGAGGCCTGTTTTCAGCAATCGCTCGCCATCGCCCGCCGGCAACAGGCCAGAGCCCTGGAACTACGCGGCGCCACGAGTCTGGCTCGCCTCTGGCGCGTTCGAGGCAAGCGCAGGCAAGCGCATGATTTGCTGGCGCCGATTCATGACTGGTTTAGCGAAGGTTTCGATACCGCCGATCTGCAAGACGCCAGGGCCTTGTTGGATGAACTGGTTCAAGCGCCGGGATCGTTGAGGTGATGGTGCTCATGACGACACGATCTGTCGCATTGCCATGCGATACTTGATGCCCGACCCATCAGTCTCGGAGTTATCGACATGGCCCGACAGCTCGACTTCGCGCCCGCTGGTATCGCCTTGCGGCCACGTCTTGATGGCACCCGGCGTTGCCGCCAGCCGCTGGGACCGTCGTCGTTCGCCCTGGATATCGGCTTCGGCCTCGGAATCGAGATTCCGGACGAACGACTGATCCCCGGCCACGAGGGGGATGTGCGGGATCGCCGGCGGGGTGATTTCAGTTCCTGGCGCGGCCAGGTCGGTATCCAGGTGCTGGGCATCGATCCCGCCGGGCGGATGGCGGTCGATGACATCATCCGCCAACCGGGCTTCTGCTTCGATGACTTCGGCGAACGCACCCGGCTGTCGATGGAGCAGATGCGGGCGCTCCATACAGCCCGTTCGTCCACCATGCTTCTGATGCTGCTGGCCAACGATACCCATCCCCCGGGACTCGGCTCTTTGCTGGCCCCGATTCCGCGTCCCGCCGAACCCGACTTCGACACCGGCGCCGATCTGCGTGACTGTGTACGAGCTTGGGAGGGTTATGCCGCGTACCGCCATTTCGCCGGCTCCCTGAACCGGCTCGATGAGCTACTGGAAGCCCTTGTCCATCCCGACCTGATCCCGGTCTGGCAGCGCAGCCGCAGCCTGCTGGTGTTGATCAGCAGCGGGATAGGAATAAACTTCCACTGTTACAGCGCCATCAGCGACGCACTCGTCACGCACTTGCCGGAGAGTTGCTGCCGTGCCACAGCCACGGCGTTTTACGCCAGCCGGCCCGAAACGGATGATCCCGACTGGGTGTGGGTCGATGTGATTTCGGGTTGAAACCGCTGGCGGCGGTAGGGTGCGCACCGCGCACCATCGGGGTCGGTGCACGGTGCGTACCCCGTACAAGCCGAGCGGATGGTTGAGAACATCAAGCCCGATTGATGTTGGATTGTTTGCTGAGCAAGCATTACATTCAGATACAGAGAAATGATGTCAAATGCCGGGACCTTTCATCAATCCGTGGAAGGCTACGTAATCCGCCATGCGCACGCAGATCGTCCGCAATCTCTTTTCTTCGATCTTGAATCTCATAGTCCGGATACGGGCAGCAGGCTTTCTTCCCGAGCGAGTTCGGCCGCATAGGCCAGGGCTGCTTCGATGTGCACCGGCTTGAGAGACGGATAGCTCCTCAAGATTTCCTCTCGACTACTGCCCTCGGCAAGGCTGTCGAGGATGCTCGTTACCATCACCCGCGTCCCCCTGGCGCACAGTTGCCCATGGCACACGCGCGGGTCGGAAGTCAGAAACTCACGCCATGCGATCATTTTTCCTCCCGCAGCTTCGCACTCTTCGAAGCCCTCTGCGAGCTGTCAGGCCGCATCGTGCAAGGCTTTTGCCACGGCATCGGGCATTCGGGCGATGACCCGCAGATAGCTTCTGGCTGCGGCGTCCGGCATTTGCAGGCCTTGCTCCCAATCGCGCTGGCAGGCAGCGGGGATACCGTACCGCGCGGCAAACGCCGATTGCGACAGTCCGGTCACCGCGCGCGCGCGGCGGGCCAGCATCGCCGCATGTCCACGCGCGAATTCCTCGTCGGTCAGCGGCGCGTCCGGGTCCGGCTCAACGCGGGGTTTCGTGGTAACGTCGTGTTTCGCGGTCATTGGCTTTCCTCACGCCGATAATACGGTGAACCTCACCGCGCGGTGTGAACACGCAGACCCAGACTCGCCCATCTACCATCCCGTAGGACACGAAACGATCCTCGGCATAGTCGAACCGTACATCCAGGACATCCAACCGGTTGCCGTCAGCAAGGACTTCCGCACCAAACGCCAGGGAAACGCCGTGCTTGTCCAGGTTGGCCGTATCCTTGTCAGGGTCGAACTCGATTTCCACCGGCACACTTTAAGACAGTGCCAAATCGTGCGCAAATCCCTTGCTCTTGCCACGTGCAACCTTGATTGTCTCCCCCTTTGACCCGGGGCAACACAATTACTGGCCTGCCGGGCATGCTATGCTATACGGCATTGCACTATATCGTCGGTAATGTTCATGAAGCGAGTCGTCAGCAAGGTATTCGTCAGCGGCCGCAGTCAAGCGGTCCGTATCCCCAAGGGATTTCGATTCGACACCGACGAGGTTTATATCGAACAGCGCGGTAATCAGCTCGTTCTGACACCGAAGCCGTGCTCCTGGAACGACTACTTCGAAAATGCCCGTCGGTTCAGCACGGATTTTCCCGAGGTTATCGAGGATTTGCCGGCCACCGAACGGGAAGCGCTCGACTGATGCGGTACCTGCTGGATACCAACACCTGCATTCACCTGATCAAGCATCATCCGCCCGAGTTCTGGCGCAAGCTGTCGGTGATTCCCGTTGGTCAGGTCGGCCTGTCGAGCTGTGTGTTGGCCGAGTTGTGGTACGGCATCGAGCAATCGGCCCGACGGGCGGAAAACGAGGCGGCACTTGAGGACTTTCTCGATTATGTCGAAGTCCTGGACTGGCCGGCCCAAGCCGCGCCGATCTATGGTCGATTGAGGGCGACGCTGAAGCGGCAGGGCACGCCGATCGGCGCCATGGATCTGATGATCGCCGCCCATGCGCTGGTTGTTGACGCCACCCTGGTGACCGATAACCTGCAAGAGTTTCAGCGGGTGCCGGGTCTGCGGGTGGAGAACTGGATGGGGCGTGGGTCTTGAATTTCATGGTCCCGACACAGGCAACAGGCGCTCTTCCCGAGCGAGTTCAGCCGTGTAGGCCAGGGCCGCCTCGATGTGCACCGGCTGCAGGGACGGATAGCTTCTCAGGATGTCTTCCCGGCTGTTTCCCTCGGCAAGGCTGTCGAGAATAATCGTCACCATCACCCGCGTGCCCTTGGCACAAAGCTGTCCATGACACACCTCGGGGTCGGAGGTCAGATAGTCACGCCATGCAACCATATTTCCCTCCCGAAGATTGGAACTGATTGCCAGTATCTTCGGAGTGATTCGGCACGGTCAAGCGGCGATGCGGATGCGCAACCTGAATATCGATCTGACTGATGGAGATCACCCAATGGTGTCGGCCTTGAGATCCTTGCGGCGTTGTTCCGCATACCACAGATCGCCGAGCATATCCGGACGTCCGCCCTGCTTGGCCGGGCGTAGTATTGCTTTCATTTTTGACGGAGTGATGTCAAATGCCGGTCGTCACGGTTCGAAATCTGCCCGAAGAAACCCATCGCGCCCTGAAACTGCGGGCTGCCCGACATGGGCGCAGCAC
>CAYMHN010000276.1:0-5364 GCA_964390235.1 uncultured Candidatus Competibacteraceae bacterium | reverse complement strand
GATCCGCCAGCTCGCCGAGCGCTACGCCGCCGACCACGGCGGTTTCGGTCCGCCACCCCGGTTCCCGCAGGCCCCGCTGCTGGAGCGCCTGCTGCGCCACTGGCGACATACCGTCGATCAGGGTAGCCCGGACCGCCAAGCCGGTCTGCAAGTCCGGTTCACCCTGGAGCGGATGGCACGGGGCGAGATCCATGCCGCCGACGGCGGCTTCTACCGCTGTGCCCGCGGCCCGGACTGGAACGATCCGGATCGCGAGCGCCTGCTGGCCGACAACGCCGTGCTGCTGGGGCTGTATGCCCAGGCCTGGCGGGCTTTCGAGGTGCCGCTGTTCCAGCAGCTTGCCGGGGACCTGGCCGACTGGCTGATCGGCCGCTTGCAAGGACCGGCGGGTGGGTTTTACGCGGCCGTGCTCGAGGATGGGAGCGGATCCGATCAGCAAATGCCGCTCAGCTGGAATGCGCTGACCATCCGGCAGCTGGCCCTGACCAGCCGCCATCTGGATCGACCCGACTTGCTGCGGGCCGCCGAGCGTGCCCTGGGCTTTGTCCGTGCCGCGCCATGGCGGGACGGCCTGCTGGAGGATCATGCCTGGTTGCTGGATGCCTTGCTGGAACTGCTCCAGTGTCGTTGGGATGCGACCGAGTTCGACTGGGCCCTGGAACTGGGCGAGCGACTGCTGGAGCGGTTCCAGGATTCCGGCAAGAACGGCGGCTTCTACCAGACCGCAGCGGATCATGAACCGCTGATCGCTCGCCTCAAGCCGATCCATGACGACATACTGCCGGCCGCCGGCGGGGTGGCGGCGCGGAATCTGATGCGCCTCGGCCATCTGCTGGGCTCGTTGCGTCATCTGCTGGCGGCCGAACGCGCCCTGAAGAACGCCTGGCCCAGCATCGAGCGCGAGCCGCTGCGCTGCGCCGGCATGCTGCTGGCGCTGGAGGAATACTATTTCCCGAGCCGGACCGTGGTCATCCGGGGACCGCGCGAGGCCATCGATCCCTGGCGCAGGGTCTGTGGCGAAGGCTATGCCCCGCGCCGGATGACCCTGGCCATTCCCGACGAGGTCACGGAGCTGCCGGCGGCCCTGGCCGCCTGCCGGACCACGGGCCGGGTCACGGCCTGGATCTGCCAGCGCGGCAAGTGCTCGGACCCGATAGCAGCGCTGGATGCGCTGCAACAGGCACTGGAATCCTGACATGGCCGCCGGATCTCCCGGCCGTTCCCTGTTCGAGCCCGAACGGCCTGTCGGCAGCGTCGAACCAGTGCGCTGGGCGCTGCCTATCGGCGCTGCCCGGGCCCTGGCGATAGCCAATTCCGCCCGTCGGCATCCGGGTCTGGTGCTGGTACTGACGCCGGACAGTCATGCCGCCCAGCAATTGGAAACCGAGCTGAATTTCTTCGGTGAGGAGTTGGAGATCGGTGTGTTTCCGGACTGGGAGACGCTGCCTTACGACATCTTCTCGCCACACCAGGACATCATCGCCCAGCGGCTGACCACGCTGTATCGTCTGCCCGAACGGCGCCAGGGGCTGCTCATCGTGCCGGTGACGACCTTGTTGCAGCGACTGGCCCCGCGCAACTATCTGGAGCAGCATGTACTGCTGCTGGCGGTCGGCGAGCGTCTCGATCGCGAGGGGTTTCGGCTGCGCCTGGAGGCGGCCGGATACAATCCTGTCTCCCAGGTCATGGAACATGGTGAATTCGCCGTGCGCGGTTCGCTGATCGACCTGTTTCCCAGTGGCGCCAGCCAGCCGTACCGAATCGATCTGTTCGATGACGAGATCGAGACCATTCGCACCTTCGACCCGGAGACCCAGCGCACCATAGCCAAGGTCGAGGCCATCGAACTGCTGCCGGCCCGCGAGTTTCCCCTGTCCCGCCAGGCCATCACCCGGTTCCGGCAGCGCTATCGCGCTAGTTTCAGTGGCGATCCGGGGCGCAGCCTGATCTACCGGGAGGTCAGCGATGCGCTGGCTCCGCCGGGTATCGAGTACTACCTGCCGCTGTTCTTCGAGACCACGGACACCCTGTTCGACTATCTGCCGCTCGACACCCTGGTACTCGCCCTGGAGGGGCTGGAGGAGGCTACCGGGCAGTTTCTGGGGCAGATCGCGGAGCGCTACGAGAGCCGCCGGCACGATCCGGAACGACCCTTGCTGGAGCCAGCGGCCCTGTACCTGGAACCGGATGAATGGCGGGCGGCCTTGCGGCGCCTGGCACGCATCGAGATCGGCGCCGGCATGGACTACGCCGTCGCTGATCCACCGCCGCTGATCATCAACCCGCGCGCCGAGAATCCGGCCGGACTATTGCAGCGGTTTCTGGCCGCGTTTCCGGGCCGGGTACTGTTCGTTGCCGAATCGGCGGGGCGCCGCGAACTGCTGCTGGAGACGCTGGCGCGGCATGGGCTGCGGCCGATGCCGTGCGCGGGCTGGCGGGAGTTTCTGGACCGCGACGAGCGGCTGATGATGACGGTCGGGTCGCTGGAGCAGGGACTGCTGCTGGACGGTCTGGCCCTGATCGCCGAATCCCAGCTGTACGGCGAGTGGGTGCCGCAAAGCCGGCGGCGCCGTCGGCCGAGCCGCGATCCCGGCACGGTGATCGGCGAGTTGCAGTCGCTGGCCATGGGCGCCCCGGTGGTCCATGAGGACCATGGCGTGGGGCGTTATGCCGGCTTGCAGCGGATGCAGGTGGCCGGCATGGACGCCGAGTTCGTGCTGCTGGAATACGCCGGTTCCGACAAGCTGTATGTGCCGGTGGCCGCGCTGCACAAGCTGAGCCGCTATACTGGTGCCTCGCCCGAGGCCGCGCCGCTGCACAAGCTGAGTTCCGACCAGTGGGACAAGGCCAGGCGCAAGGCGGCCGAGAAGGTCCGCGACGCCGCCGCCGAACTGCTGGACCTGTACGCCCGGCGCCAGGCGCGACCGGGCCATGCCTATGCACTGTCCGACACCGACTACGCGGCCTTCGCGGCGGCGTTTCCGTTCGAGGAGACGCCGGACCAGGCCGCCGCCATCGCCGCCGTGCTCAAGGACATGCGCTCCGACCAGCCCATGGACCGGGTGGTCTGTGGCGATGTCGGTTTCGGCAAGACCGAGGTCGCCATGCGCGCGGCTTTCGTCGCCGTCCAGGGCGGCGCCCAGGTGGCGGTGCTGGTACCCACCACGCTGCTGGCCCAGCAACACTACCAGAACTTCATGGATCGCTTTGCCGACTGGCCGGTGCGCATCGAACTGCTGTCGCGGTTTCGCAGCAAGTCGCAGCAGGACAAGGCGTTGAGCGAGCTGATCGAGGGCAAGGTGGATATCCTGATCGGTACCCACAAGCTGCTGCAGAACGATGTCCGGTTCCGGAATCTGGGCCTGGTGATCCTCGACGAGGAGCACCGTTTCGGGGTGCGCCAGAAGGAACGGCTCAAGGCCTTGCGCGCCGAGGTCGATGTGTTGACCCTGACCGCCACACCGATTCCCCGTACCTTGAACATGGCGCTGGCCGGCCTGCGCGAGCTGTCGATCATCGTCACTCCGCCGGCCGGCCGACTGGCGGTCAAGACCTTTGTCGGCGAGTGGAACCGCACCCTGATCCGCGAGGCCTGCCAGCGCGAGCTCAAGCGTGGCGGCCAGGTGTATTTTCTGCACAACGAGGTCCAGAGCATCGAGCGCATGGCCGGCGAGCTGGCCGATATCGTGCCCGAGGCGCGCATCGGCATCGCCCATGGGCAGATGCGCGAGCGCGCGCTGGAGCAGGTGATGCTCGATTTCTACCATCAGCGCTGCAATCTGCTGGTCTGTTCGACCATCATCGAATCCGGCATCGACGTGCCCAATGCCAACACCATCGTCATCAACCGCGCCGACCAGCTGGGTCTGGCCCAGTTGCACCAGCTGCGCGGCCGGGTCGGCCGTTCCCATCATCGCGCCTATGCCTATCTGATCACCCCGCACCGCAAATCCATGACGGCCGATGCGGTCAAGCGTATCGAGGCGATCGAGTCGCTGGAGGACCTGGGTGCCGGCTTCATGCTGGCCAATCACGACCTGGAAATCCGCGGCGCCGGGGAGCTGCTGGGCGAGGAACAGACCGGTCAGATCCATGAAGTCGGCTTCACCCTGTACATGGAAATGCTGGAACGGGCGGTCAAGGCCCTCAAGGCCGGCAAGATCCCGGAACTGGACCGGCCGCTGGATCACGGTCCCGAGGTCGATTTGCAGCTGCCGGCGCTGATTCCGGAGGATTATCTGCCGGACGTGCACAACCGGCTGATCCTGTACAAGCGCATCGCCAGCGCTCCCGACGAGACCGAGCTGCGCGACTTGCAGGTGGAGATGGTGGATCGCTTCGGTCCGCTGCCGGAATCGACCAAGCGCCTGTTCAATCTGACCGCCATCAAGCTCAAGGCTGCTCCGCTGGGGGTGCGCAAGATCGAGGCCGGACCCAAGGGTGGACGGATTCTGTTCAACCCGGAGCCGAACATCGATGTCGCCCAGCTGATCGGCCTGATCCAGAGCCAGCCGCAGCACTACAAGCTGGACGGCCAGGACCGGCTGCGCATCACCAAGCCGCTGGAACAGCCCGAGGACCGGTTGCGGGAGATCGAGTCCGTGCTGGCGCGGGTGGCGGGGTGAGCCGATCTACGGGTCGAGCGACGGCACCGGATGAGCCGATTCCCGGTCGGCGAAGATCGCGTCTCGGACCGTACGCCCCCTTACCGACATGAAGAACCCTCGGGCCGGTACGGACGCGGAGTACTGCCGCTGAAAGTTCAGCAGGCCACCGCAGAAATGCTGGTTGCAGGTGTCGGAGCGCAGCTCGCGGGTCAGGGTGCAGCCCTCGGTTCCGTGGAAGATGCAGGAGTTCCGGTAGGTCTTGTTGCCGATCCGGGACAGATAATCATCCAGTATCTGGTGTGGCCGCCGGCCAGGATGCTCGGCCAGATAGCGGCGGATGGTGGCGGCCTTGATATAGGCGTGATCGCCGCCGTTGCGACAGCAAAACCCCTGGCAACTGGCGCAGGCCCGGCCGAGGACCGACCCCAGTTCAGGCGCGGCGGGGTTAGGACTGGCGGCCTTCGGCACCGGCCCCGGCTCGCTCAGCGCCTCGCTGATGGTCTTGGTCAGGCGGTCGCGGAACGCTCGCCTGCGCCGTTCCGGCAGATTCACCACCCGTGCCTCGAAGGCCGGGATCACCGCCACCGGGTAGGTTTCGGGGTCCGCTATGCCCAGGTCCGGCGCGCTGGTGTCGCGCACCACGCCCCAGTAGCCGCGAAAGACGCCCCGCTGATCGAAGCGGGGCTCGCCGCTGACCAGCACATGGCGCTGGCCGCCGGTGGCCAGGGTCCAGGTGACGAAAAGATCGTGGAACGGC
>CAYMHN010000275.1:0-5376 GCA_964390235.1 uncultured Candidatus Competibacteraceae bacterium | reverse complement strand
ACAGCCGGGCTGTCCTCGGTGGCCGGGGATGCCTGCTCAAGCTGCCGCAGCATTCGCTGGATCAGACGCCGGATTTTGTTGTGGGCGATTTTCAGCAGATCCACTGGAGGCGATGGCCGGTCCTCCGGGGTAGCGTCGTCCGACCCGATCTGTCCTTCCTCGCTCCGGCCCTGGCTGTCCACACCGCTGGGCAGGGTTTCCAGACCGACACCGAGATGGTATATGAGGACATCCAGCAGATGCGCCAGATCGCCCAAGCTGACAAGTCGCCGATAACGACGCTTGTGACGCTGCGTATCGGCCAGATGTACGGCCAGCGAACCCAGTTCCTGCGATTCGACGTTCCGGGTCGGTTCCGTCTGATGACCGGCTTTGCGTCGGGTCTGGATATCGACCGGTTGCTCGAAGATCATCTTCTCGACCGTCGTGATCAAGCCGGCCAGATCGGGATTGTCGCCGCTCAGGCTGCCGAGAGCGGCGTTGAAGCGTGCCTGATTGGGTGTCTGGGTACGTTGTCTGATTCGCTGGCTATGGTGTACATGCGTCAGCACGCAGCGGTCGTCGGCGAAACGCAGCCGAAGCAGGCGCAGTCGGTCGCGCACGGCTGCCTCGCAGGGCAGGCGGAGACCGGTCTCCGTCAGCTCGAACCGGTCGAATGCGGCGAGGATCCGGTCGCCATCATCCAGCAGTTCGACGGTGACGATCTGCCCGATCTGCGCAGTTTCGAGCGCGATCGATACAACCTCGTCGACGATTTCGGCGATCAGTGTCGATAGCGAGGAACCGGGCTTCGGGGTTGGATACTGCCGGGCTCGCTGTTCGATGCCCGACCAATTATCCGTCGTCAGCGTCGGCATCGATTCAAGCTCGATGAGACCCAGCGCCTCGGCCGCGACCCGTGCTGCATCGCCACGACGCACCAGCATCGCTTCCGCATTGCGCCGAGAGTGGTTGCCCAGCCAGGCAGGCGCGCTGGGATTGGCACTGCCGGTAATCAGCAGGTCGCCGGCACCGCCGCTGTCCACGTAGAGCGTCTTGGCATGCAGATAGCCCTCCGCGCCGGAGAGCGCCTTGGCGTTAACGAAACGGATGTCTTGTCGCTGGCCGGCGTCGGCTGAAATATCCACCGTATCAGGCTCGATACCGACGGTGAGCGATGCGGGTTGCAGGTTCCGCTGCAGGTGATTGAGGAAATCGAGCTGCTGGTCGAAAAATGCCCCCAATACCAGAACGCGCTTGACCGGATGCCAGATGTGAGTCTGGAGCTGTTCCCACAGCGACGGTCCAGCGGGTGAACTGCCGAGCAGGAAATCATCCCCGGCACGGGCGGATGTTTTGCGGAGCCAGGGGCACAGTTCCGCCATCGCGTCGATGGCCTGGCGCAGTGCATCCGGGAAACGCTGTTGTGGCTGATCGATCCATGCTTGCAGAAATCGCCATGCAGCCTGTGCGATGGCGACACCGGGGCCGTCCAATGGGCCGGCGATGTCGATCCGGTTGGTCAGTTCACGGTTGATCCCGAACCCAGACAGGGTGAGATTGTGACTGCCGATGCACAGCAGTCCCTGCTTGCGGCTGCCCAGGAACAGAATCTTGGGATGGAATGCGCCCGTGGCGTGGATCGGTATCAGGCTGTATTCGAACCCGGCGAGACGAGGGCGTTGTGACGGATCGGTCAGGCACCGGTGGTACTGACCGGCGTCCATCAGCACCACATTGTGACGACAGCCACTGGCCAACAGACGACTCAATACCACCTGCTCGTAGTACGGCAGATAGGCATTGAAAGTCGTGATCAGGGAAACCTCGAAGGTTCGCTCCGACAATGCCGTCAGCAGGGAACAGCTCGGTCTGTCAGTCGACACAGGCGGCCTCCAGCAGTTGCCGACCGAGGTCGGTCAACCGATACTGCCGATGCCCGTCATGAGCCACGGTAGCCAGATCAAGCAGAACTTGCATCGCCTGATTGAAGCGCGGTGCCGTGGCCGCCACCGGCGGCACAGCGACGACGACCAATCCAGCGTGCTCCGTCGGCCGCAGCCGGAAGGTATCCCTGCCCTGGGAGCGGAGCTTGCGCAGCGCCACACGCAGATGAGCTTCGCCCCCCCAGTGGCAGACCAGCCATTTCAGCCAGCTCTCCAGACTCATGCCGATCCATGTACTGCCGGTATGCTGCCGAAGGGTTGCCAGGTTGAGCGGGTAGTCCTGTAGATAGGACGGGGAGAACTCGAAACCCTGGTAAGGCTCGCGGGAGGGGTCGTCACGGGCGATCAAGGCCAGCAGCAAGTCGAGCGCGCAGCGCAAAAGGTCGGTCTCACTCAGGGGTTGACCGTCCTGCTTGCCATCGACCAGTACCTGTCCCAGTCGGCATTCGTGCCGTGCGTCTTGCCAGTCGGCCAGTGGCGGCAGGCGCTCACACAATAACGCCACCTTGGAGTTGAGGTCATGGCCGGGTCGGTCGGCCAGCGCAGTTCGAGCGATGGCTGTCGTCGCGAACCACTCGGCGAGGTCGCGACTGGATGCAGTCCTTGCCGCAGGTGGATGGTCCCGCAGTGCGGTCAGCGTCGCATGGAAAATACCCTGTAACGCCAGCGAGAACAGTTCGTTGCGCTGGTACAGAGCCCACCCGCGCCGGGTCGTTTCCAGTTGATCGGGTAGTTGCCAAACCCGGCCTTCGGGCAGGTGGCCACTGTAGGCGCAACCGAAAAAGCTCGCTCGATCAAGAGGTCGTCGCCCTTCCAACTGCTCGACCAGATGCAGCAGCAGTGCCAGCGACGAGCGGCGCCGGCGCCCGGATTCCCCGAAGCTACCGCTGCGGTCAAAAAAGAGATCCACCAACGCCGCATGCTCATCCGGGCAATGGGGTAGTTGGCAAGGACAGGACATGGCCAGGGCATCCAAGGTTTCCAGGCTGATGCGATCCTGTTCCAGGGTCTGGAAAAACCTCGCGCGATCGATGGTTGCATCAACAGCTCTGGCCAAACGTTCTCCGTGTTCATGGGAGTAGCGGAGCACCCCGTTCGTGGACTCGGCCAGAACGCAAAGATCAAGCAGCGGCCCTTGGTAATACTGTCCCAGGCCACCGAGCGCATTCTGAAAGTAGCGCCATTCGGATTTTTCCGTCGTGGCGTAGGTGGATAGGTGCAGGTCTTCATCGTTCGCAATCAGCCGCTGCAGCGCCGGAACCAGCTTCTGCCGACCTGCCATCGCCGCCCCATGACGTTCCGGTTGTTCGCCAAGACACTGGGCGTGCCGTTCCGCTATCAACGTCAGCAGACAGTCCGCACGCCGGAACAGGCGCGTGAAGTTTTCCCTGGTGCGCGGTTTTGCGAAATGATCGAAGGCCCAGATGAACCAGGGATAGAGCGTGTAGTAGCGAGCCCGATCGGTAACATTGGTGATCCCCGGCAGCAGACGGCTGTAGATACCCAGGCAAGGCACCTGAACGGCCAAGTGATCGAGTCCTGTAATGGCCGTTGGTGGTTCAACCCATGCTGTCGTTATATCCATGAACTTCGCGCGTTGGATGCTGTTTCTACGGCATCGGTGTTGTCTTCGGCTGTCTACTCCTCGCCGCTCGTGGCACCCGTGAACCCTTCATCTCCACATGCACTGGATCATGGCGCGCATCGAGTAGTTCCACGGGCTTGAATGCCGGGCGGTGTAGTGCTTGTGCCTCGGGCGACAGCGGCTTGCGCTGGATTTCCCGTCGCCCCGGACCGCGGCCGAGGAGTCCTTTCACCGCTTGATACTCCCCCTGTACCAGCAGATCGAAGGGGATAATGTCATCGGTAGTAGGTTGCAGCAGCGCCTGGCGGTTCAGATCAGCTGCGCCTCGGTCGATGTGGCGAACGACAGCTCGCCCGCATCCGTCGGGATCTGAATCAGGGGCTCGAAATAGCCGCTGCCGTCGCGCCGGGGATAGCGCCGACCCCGTACCCAGGAACGCAGCGTCGCCGCCGGCAGCTGCAGATACCGGGCGGCCTCAGCGATCGGATAGGCTGGCGCAAACAAGGGATTCACGATTTCGGCTCCTCTGCTGGGTCGGCAGTATAGATCAGAACCACCAACATCATGCGGCATCCAGTGGTTTGATCCGCGCGACTTCTTTCTCGATGGCTTGCGCCGCGTCCCACAGGTCCACGGCTCGCTGTGCGTTGAGCCAGAACTCGGGAGAGTTTCCGAACAGGCGACCGAGCCGCAGCGCCATTTCCGGACTGACCGCTCGCCGCTCGCGCAACAGCTCGTTCACCGACTGGCGCGAGACGCCCAGCGCCTCCGCCAGACCCGAGACGGTCAGTCCATAGTCGGAAAGGAAATCCTCGCGCAGCATTTCGCCCGGATGCGTGGGCCTGTGCTTCATGCCGGTGTTCGGGATACTCATGCTTTGCCCCTGTGTTCAGTGGTAGTCGCAAGTGATGTGTATCGTCATCGTCCAAGCTGGCACGCAACTAGCGACGAAAACTCACGGCGGGAGCGCTTAGGGCTCAATCCACTGATGGCATTGCCGTTTTCAGGCATGAACTCGGCGTGCATCGCCGCCACGAAGGTTTCGGCTTGCTCGACGATTTCCCGAGCGTCGTTCGGTTCGACTGAATCGACGCTGTAGTCGGCAACGACGCGGATTTCCTCGGCACGCTTCAAAAGGCGTCCCATCTCTTTCGAGATCGGCCCGCTCTTGATGAGATGCTCGCTGAAAGCGTTGATGAGGCCACGATGTGTCTTGCCGATGTCCGGTTTTACCGGAGCATTGGAAGCCAGCAGCGCTGCTCGCGCCGCATCGAACATGACGTAGTAGGCGCGATTGCACGCCCCATCGACATCGCCCAGGTCGAGTAGTGCACGGGCCGACTGGCAAGCTCGGTCAGCCTTCGCCATCAGGGTATCGGGGTTCAAGGGGTCGCTCACAGCCTGACCTCCTCTTCGGCAATTTTCTGCAGCAAGGCCGGGTTCGGGTAGCTTTCCGGGTGTTCCCACTCATCGAGCCACACCGGCAACGGGGAGATGTTGACCCCCGTCTCCAGAAGCACGTCGAAGGCCGCATCGGTCATTGCCAGTTTGGTAGGCAGAAATCGTTGATGCTCGCCTCTTAGAAGCACGGTGACATCGGCATCGCTGTCGGGTCGGTGTGTGCCACGAGCGCGACTGCCGAAAACGATGGCACCCGCCGTGTCATAGCGGTCGGCGATCAACCCCAGGAAGCGGCGGACGGCTTCCTCGGTGTCACCGTCCAGGTGGTTCATCTCAAAGCGCTCCAACGGGATTCCACGATGGTTGACGGATGGTAACGTATGCTAAGACATTGGTCATACGGTGCTGTCACCGCAACCGCCCCAGCATCCGCTGCACGCCCTTGTCGTTCGGCTGACCGCCCAG
>CAYMHN010000274.1:0-5379 GCA_964390235.1 uncultured Candidatus Competibacteraceae bacterium | reverse complement strand
GCACATGTAGGTGCTTTGTTTTGGCTCCGATTTGTTCATCGATCAGTTCAGCTGCTTGGCTGGCGGGGTAACTGGAAATGGTGTAATCCCAAACCGGGGTGCCGTTGGGGGTGTGGGCGGCCACAACCTGTGCTCGGGAGTTGCAGAAACTCTGGAAGAATCGAGCATAGCGTTCGACGACTTCGCGTTCGGCTGCGCGGATCTTGAATACCAGGCGGCGACCCATGGCTGAAGCCCGAGTGGCCCAGGCTTGACGGGTCGGTTTGTAATCGTAGTGCTTTTCGTAGGCACTGCCGTCGCCGAGATGGGCACCCGCAAACCAGGCATTCAACGAAGAACCGGCTTCGGACGTCCAGGGAAAGCAATGCTGGACCAAAGCATCGTCCTGATCGACTTCGTCGGCGCGCACATAGCCTAGATTACCGTCGCGGTAGACCAGCACGGGGTGACGAATCGAAGTCTTCAGTGAAACCCCGTTGGCCTGGATTTCGATATTCTCGGAGCGCGGTACGTGGGTCGTGATATGACGCTCGATGGCGCGCATTTCGAACTGCCGAGTCTGACGGTCGTAGCAGAGTATCCGGGAATGTTGCTCGGCTACTGCTTGATCGGCCGGGACCAGACCGCAATCCGTGAAGACTTGGGTGCCCGGTGCGACGCAACCCGCCTTCAAGGTAAGCCCCGCCTCGTGCACTTTCCGCAGGATATCGTCCATGGAATCGCCGATGGTGCCGGACACCGTGCAGTTGATGGTGCTGGTGGCGGGCTTGTGCTCCCGGGCGCCGGCGTTGGAGATGATCCGGCCGGCCGGGATGGCGCCGTGACGCAGCGCCCACAGGAACCGCTCGTACCAGTGTTCGCGCAGTTCCGGCGTGGCCTCGACCTCGGCCAGGGCCTTGGCGACCCGCTGATAGGTACCGTCGATGGTCTGGTCCATGGGCTGCCCGTCCTTGGTCTTGAGGCGGTACTTCTTGTCCCAGATGTCGTATGACGCGGGCTGCAAGGGAATATCCCCGACAGCGACGGTGGTCGGAACCGGGCGCAGATGGGCTGTCTTCATCGCTATCCTCGTCAGCGGCGTGTGTGGCCGTTGTTATTTTTAAACAATTTGCAATGTAACAACAATAATGTTGTAAAATTGCAACTCATAAGGCCTGATATGGATCGCCCTGCCCTGGCTGCCGACACGGCGGCCAGCCAGGCTGAACACAGTGGTCGAAAAGGCCCAATTTCTACAAATTGTGGTTCAAAACGGATTAAAACACAACATAATGTGGTTGATGGCAAGCAAGTGACTATCTTGCAAGGCAAAAATCCGGATTTTTCGGGTTTGATCGATAATCCGCGTTGTAATCGGGTGACACTAGTGGCAAATACGACTAAGCTTATGTATGACTTGCACTTGGGATGTCGGGTTGCCCGCCCCTGAACAAATAAAACGTCCGAGGGAAGCGCCATGAAGCGATTTGCGATATTGGTACTGATGATCGGTCTGGTGTCAGGCTGCGCCAGCGAAATACCCATTCCCACCGCCTATGAGCGGTCCTATCAGCCGAAGATGTGGGCGGCGCATCATTGGAATGTGCTGGCGGCCGACGTGGCCGAACGCCTGGCCGTGGCGACCGGCGAACTGGCGCCCGGCCAGCCGATGGTGCTGCATGTCCGCCCCGCCCGCCCGGGCACGGTATTCAATACCGGCTTTCATGAACTGCTGGAGACCCAGCTCATCCAGCAGGGCTTCGGAGTGACTCGCAACCCCTTGGAAGCCGACCTGGAAGTCGAGGTCGGGGTTACTTACGCGGGTCGGGCCGACCACGAGGTGGACAGCGGCTATACCCGGGTCGTGCCGCAGGACAGGGACGTGCTGGTCAATATCTCGGTGCTGAGGGGTGACCGCTACCTGACCCGGATCAGCGAGATCTTCTACATCGATGAGACCATCGGGCATGAGTTCGTTTATCAACCACCACAGCAGCTGCCGCCCACCCGTCTGATCGAAGTGGTCGGGAACTAGGGGAGAACCGCCATGGGACGCTGGATAGTCGCTGTACTCTTGAGCCTCGGGTTGCTGGGTTGTGCCTCGTTCGGCGGCGGCGATGACGCGCCGCAGTTCCGGCCGGTGCAGGATGCCGATCTGGTATCCAGCAACTACCAGGCGGCGGAAGCGCTGCTCGGCCAGGTACCCTGGCTGAAGGAGCACCGCCAGCCGCTGCTGACGGCGACCTTCGCCGATATCAGCGCCCTGGAAATCTCCTCGCCGCTGGGTCGCGTCGTGGCTGAACAGATCTCCTCGCGCTTCGCCCAGGAGGGGTTCACCATGGTCGAGATGCGGCTGCGCCAGAATGTGTTCATCCAGCAGGACAACGGCGAGTTCGTGCTATCGCGGGAAGTGCGGAATCTGAGCCAGGTCCACAACGCCCAGGCGGTGATTGCCGGAACCTATGCCGTCGGGCGGAACAATGTCTATGTCAGCGCCCGTCTGGTGCGTGCCGCCGACAACCTGGTCCTGGCTTCCTACGATTACACCTTGCCGATGGGGCCGGATGCCAAGGCGCTGCTGGCCGGTCAATGATGCCGGCATGATCGATCCCGATTCGATTCAGACCTGGTTCGAGCAACACGGTATCAGCGAGGTGGAGGCCATCATCCCGGACATGACCGGGGTGGCGCGAGGCAAGATCGTACCGGCCAACAAGTACATGCGCGAGCTGGGCATGCGTCTGCCGGAGGATATCTTCCTGCAGACGGTGACCGGTGATTATCCGGATAATCGCGAGATGATCTCGCCGGCCGATATCGATATCGTCCTGAAGCCGGATTTGAATACCGTCCGATTGGCGCCCTGGGCCGCCGAGCCGACCGCCCAGATCATCCACGATGCGTTCTATATCGAGGGCGGCCCGGTCGATATGTCGCCCCGCTATGTCCTGCGGCGGGTGCTCAAGCTCTACGAGGAACGCGGCTGGCGGCCGGTGGTCGCGCCGGAGCTGGAATTCTATCTGGTCAAGCCCAATCCGGACGAGGACTATCCCCTGGAGCCACCGGTGGGTCGTTCCGGGCGAACCGAGACTGGCCGGCAATCCTACAGCATCGATGCGCTCAACGAGTTCGACCCGCTGTTCGAGGAAGTCTACGACTACTGCGAGGCCCAGGGCATCGACATCGATACCCTGATCCACGAGTCCGGCGCCGCCCAGATGGAGATCAACCTGATCCACGGCGATCCGCTGGAACTGGCCGATCAGGCCTTTCTGTTCAAGCGCACCCTGCGCGAGGCCGCCCGCAAGCACAACATCTTCGCTACCTTCATGGCCAAGCCCATGGAGCGCGAGCCGGGCAGCGCCATGCACATCCACCAGAGCGTGGTGGACGCGTTCGACGGACGGAACATTTTCAGCGACGCCTCGGGTCAGCCGACCGAGCTGTTCTTCCACCATATCGGCGGCTTGCAGCGCTACCTGCCCAAAGCCATGCCGTTGCTTGGGCCCAATGTCAACTCCTATCGGCGTATCACCCGCTATCTGGCGGCGCCAATCAACGTGCGCTGGGGTTATGACAACCGCACGGCCGGCCTCCGGGTACCGATCGGCAGCCCGGATTCCCGGCGGGTGGAGAACCGACTGGCCGGTGCCGACGCCAACCCGTATCTGGCCGTAGCCGCCTCGCTGGCCTGCGGTTATCTGGGGATGGTCGAACAGATCGAACCCAGCGAACCCTGGAGCGAAAGTGCCTATGATGCTCCGTACGAACTGCCGCGCAGCCTGCAGGAAGCGCTGCGCCTGCTGATGGACTGCGAGCCGCTGTGCCAACTCCTCGGCGATCGTTTCGTGGCCACCTACAATGCGGTCAAGGAATGCGAGTACGAAGCCTTCCAGCAGGTCATCAGTTCCTGGGAGCGGCGTTATCTGCTGTTGAATGTCTAGCGGAATCCACCGAAACAGACCTGAGACCGGCTTGATGACTCAGACCGCACGCTGGCAGCAACTCGACAAACAGCATCATCTGCATCCGTTCACCGAATACCGGAAGCTCGACCGCAGCCGGATCATCACCCGAGCCGAGGGCGTCTACCTCTGGGATTCGGACGGACAGCGCATCCTCGATGGCATGTCCGGTCTGTGGTGCGTCAATCTCGGCTACGGCCGCAAGGAGCTGGCGGAGGCCGCCTACCGGCAGTTGCTGGAATTGCCGTATTACAACAATTTCTTTCAGACCACCCATCCGCCGGCCGTGGAACTGGCCAGTCTGCTGGCCGAAGTCACTCCGGCCGGTTTCGAGCAGGTGTTTTTCACCGGTTCGGGTTCCGAGGCCAACGATACCGTGGTGCGCATGGTCCGGCGTTACTGGCAGCTGCAAGGGCAACCCGACCGTACCGTAATCATCAGCCGCGAGTACGCCTACCACGGCAGTACCATCGCTGGTGCCAGCTTGGGCGGCATGCGGCCGATGCATGAGCAGCTCGGCCTGCTGCTGCCGGATGTCGTGCACATCGAGCACCCTTATTGGTATGGCAACGGCGCGGGTTTGACGCCGGCGGACTACGGCCTGGTGGCGGCGCGGGCACTGGAGGCCAAGATCAAGGAGCTGGGATCGGAGCGGGTAGCGGCGTTCATCGGTGAGCCGGTGCAGGGTGCCGGTGGCGTGATCATCCCCCCGGAGACCTACTGGCCGGAAATCCAGCGCATCTGCGATGCGTATGGCATTCTGCTGGTGATCGATGAGGTGATCTGCGGCTTCGGCCGTACCGGGCGGTGGTTCGGCACGGAGTATTACGGCCTGCGGCCCGATCTGATGGCGGTGGCCAAGGGCCTATCATCGGGATACCTGCCGATCGGTGGTGTGCTGGTCGGCCGGCGGATCGCCGAGGCGCTGCTGGCGGCCGAAAGCGAGTTCACCCATGGATACACCTACTCCGGACACCCGGCGGCCTGCGCCGTGGCGCTGGCCGCGATCCGGATCATGCGCGCTGAACAGGTGATCGAGCGGGCCGCGCTGACCACCATGCCTTATCTGCAACAGCGCTGGCGTGAACTGGGCGCGCATCCGCTGGTCGGCGAGGCGCGCGGTCTGGGCATGCTGGGCGCGCTGGAACTGGTCGCCGACAAGGTCAGCCGAACGCGCTTCGAACCGCGCGGCCGGGTCGGCACCCTGTGCCGCGACCTGTCGATCGCCAATGGGCTGGTAATGCGGGCGGTGGGTGATACCATGATCATCGCGCCGCCCCTGATCATCAACCGGGAACAGATCGATGAACTGGTCTCTGGTGATGGATCCTGTGGCAAACTGGTTGTAGATCGGAGCCAGATTGTTATTGCGGAAATCATTGGGCAGCATGTACTGGTTCCAATTGTAGATCTTGCCCCTGGCCGCCCAATCCTG
>CAYMHN010000273.1:598-5382 GCA_964390235.1 uncultured Candidatus Competibacteraceae bacterium | reverse complement strand
GCAAACGACGCCGTTGAGGAAGGGGAGGAGACCATCTCATCACCCTACGGCCGGGTAGAGTCTTTCGTGGAATTCACCTTGGCCTTGCTCGACCAAGACAGGAAAGTGCGCGATGAACGCGCCGATTTCCGAACCGGGCCGGTCATGACGGCCGAGACCAGAGGCATCAGCCCCTATGTCACGGCAGCCCTGTCGCACGCAGCGACGCAAAGCCACCTTGATCGCGTCGTGCACGACGGCGAGGGCAAGGCAACACTACCGGGCAAAGTCGCCCGCAAGGAAGGCGACTCCGCCACCGGCGACGAAGCAGTCGACGAGACCTATGACGGCGCTGGCGACGTCTACGAGCTTCTCTTCGATCAATACGGCCGCGATTCGCTCGACGGCAACGGCATGAAGCTGATCCAAACCGTTCACCATCGCAAGAACTACAATAACGCCTTCTGGAACGGTCGGCAGATGGTCTATGGCGACGGTGACGGAACAATCTTCCAGAAGTTCACCGAACTCTCGGTGATCGGCCATGAAATGTCGCACGGCGTCGTGCAGTTTTCTGGCGGCCTGATCTACCAGGGGCAGTCCGGTGCGCTCAACGAGAGCTTCGCCGACGTGTTCGGCACGCTCACCGTGCAGCGCAAGCTCGGTCTCGAAGCACACGAGAGCGACTGGTTGGTCGGCAAGGGCATCCTCGGGCCGGAAATCCGCGGCGTCGCCCTGCGCAGCATGAAAGCACCGGGCACTGCTTATTCCGACGCACTGATCGGCCAGGACCCGCAGCCCTACCACATGGACTTCTTCGTCCACACGACCGGCGACAACGGCGGCGTCCACATCAATTCGGGCATACCCAACCACGCTTTCTACCTCTTTGCCCGTTATCTCGGCGGCAAGGCCTGGGAAAAGGCGGGTACGATCTGGTATCAGACCATGCAACGCATCAACAATCCCGTCGCCACCTTCGCACAATGGGCAGCCCAGACCGTCGATGTCGCCATCGGGCTGCACGGCGCGGGCAGCATGGAAGTGCTGTTCCTCAAACGTGCATGGAAACTGGTCGGCATCCCGGTATAGGATGGCGCATGGGGTCGATCGCAAGTGGATGTGCAGCCGTGATCATCAGCCTTAGTACCAGTGGTGGTATCGGCGGGTTTGGACTGTCGGCCACAGAGAAAACCATCGAAACCGACACGCTCAGTCCGGGGATGCGCGAGAAGGTCTGCGAGCGATTCAACCCCAAGGCGCTGAAGAAACTGGCCGAAGCCAGGCAGGAACAGTACGGGGTGGCCGATTACATCATCTACCACGTCACCGTCACCGACGACGACGGCGTGAAACACCGCTTCGACCTCTCCGAAGCAACACTGCCAGCCGAGATGCTCGACCTCATCGACGAGATGTGACGCAGATTCGGTTCTCCAGAGCATTCGTTGAGAGAATGCGGTCTCGGTAATTAGCATCAGAAAATCCCCCTGGTGTCTCGGGTAGCGCTGACCAGAGCGCCGGCGGGCAAGGCCAGGGGGTCAGGCCCGGCCAGCTCGGTCGCCGACAGCTCGGGACGGTAAGCTCATGCAGCTTCATGGTGACTCCAGCAACTTCGCGGATGACCCGCTCGCTATCTCGTCACGGCGCCGGCCGCTCGGGCAGATGGCGCTCCAGCCAGTCGCGCAGCGGGGCCAGCCAGGGTCGGTGCAAATGGGATTCCAGCAACCGCAGGACGCGCGGTACATGCTTGAGGTAATGGCATTTGCCGTCGCGCCGGCACAGGCGCACGAAGATGCCGGCTACCTTGCAGTGGCGCTGGGCGCCCAGAACCGTGTACCAGCGCATGAAAACCTCGCGCTCGCTGGCCGACCATCCATCCAGATAGCGCGCCAGCATGGTCTCGGCCAAGCCTGGCCCCAGATCGCGGCGGGCATCCTCCAGCAGCGAGACCACATCGTAGGCCGGCGCGCCGAGCACCGCGTCCTGGAAGTCGAGCAGTCCGCATTGCCGCACCCCGGGCGGTCCCGGCACCCGCATCAGGTTATCGACATGGAAATCGCGCAGCACCAGGGTCGGTGGCGATGCCGGCAGCGCCCGCAGGATGTCCCGCCAGGCATCGAGGTACGCCTCGCGCACCGGCTCGGCTGCCAGTCCACCGCATACCGCCGGCCAGTACCAATCGACCAGCAAGACCGCTTCGTCCAGCAGCCGCTGCTCGTCATAGACCGGCAGTTCCAATGCGGCGGCCTCGGGATGGGCATGCAGGTGACGCAGCACATCGATGGCCAGACGGTACAGTCCAGCCTCGTCCTCGCCGCGGGCCAGCAGGCGAGTGTAGGTGGCGTCGCCCAGGTCCTCCAGCAGCACGAAGCCATGCACCGGATCGGCCGCCCGTACCAGCGGCGGACGCAGGCCCAGGTGATCCAGATGCCGGGCCACGGCGACGAACGCCCGGGTATTCTCCCGCTCGGGCGGTGCGTCCATCAGCATCCAGCGCTCCCCGCCCCGGCGGATCCGGAAGTAGCGGCGGAACGAGGCATCCGGTTGCAGCGGGTCCAGGGTCGTTTCGGCCAGTTCCTGTCCAGCCAGAAAATCCCGTCGCTGCCGTTCGCGCTCCGTAGTCATGCGTCAATAAAAAGGCCGGGCATTGCCCGGCCTCTCGGCGGTCAGCTGGAACACGGCGCGCTCAATCGGCAGCCGGCGCGTCCGGTCGGTCCACCAGTTCCACATAGGCCATGGGCGCGTTGTCGCCGGGGCGGAAACCGCACTTGAGGATCCGCAGATAGCCACCCGGGCGCTCCTTGTAGCGGGGCCCCAGTTCGTTGAACAGCTTGGTGACGGCGTCGCGATCGCGCACCCGGTTGAACGTCAGCCGGCGCCGGGCATGGCCGTCTTCCTTGGCATAGGTGATCAGCGGCTCGACCACCCGGCGCAGCTCCTTGGCCTTGGGCAGCGTGGTCTTGATCAGCTCATGGGTCACCAGCGAGACCGCCATATTGCGGAACATGGCCTGGCGGTGGCTGCTGTTGCGGTTCAGTTGTCGGCCGGATTTGCGGTGTCGCATTGCTTTATTCCTTGAACGGTGTGGCTGTCATGAGGGGCGCGGCGCCGGGTTCAGGCGGTGGCCTTTTCGTCGTGATCGCGCCGACCCAGCGAGGCGGGTGGCCAGTTTTCCAGTTTCATGCCCAGCGACAGACCATGCTCGGCCAGCACATCCTTGATTTCCGTCAGCGATTTCTTGCCCAGATTGGGCGTCTTGAGCAGCTCCACTTCCGTGCGCTGGATCAGATCGCCGATGTAGTAGATGCTCTCGGCCTTGAGGCAATTGGCCGAACGCACGGTCAACTCCAGATCGTCCACCGGGCGCATCAGTATCGGGTCGATTTCGGCCGTGCTCTGGGCCGGCTTGCCCTCGCCGTTGGCGGGCTGCAGATCGACGAACATCGATAGTTGATCGCGCAGGATGCTCGCCGCGATGCGGATGGCTTCCTTGGGATCGATGGTGCCGTTGGTCTGCAGATTGATGATCAGCTTGTCCAGGTCGGTGCGCTGCTCGACGCGCGCGCTTTCCACCCGGTAGCTGACCTGCACGATGGGGCTGAAGGATGCGTCGAGGCGCAAGCCACCGATGGGACGCTGGTCGTCATCGTCCTCACCGCGCTGCACGGCAGGCTGGTAGCCCCGCCCCCGCGCCACCTTCAAGCGCATGTTCAACTCGCCTTCCTTGGTCAGATGCGCGATCTCATGCTCGGGGTTGGCGATCTCGACATTGTGCGAGGTTTCGATATCGGCGGCGGTTACCTGTCCAGGACCCTTCTTGGTGAGCTTGAGGGTCGTGGAATCGGTTCCGTGCAGGCTGATGCCGACACCCTTGAGATTCAGCAGAATATCGAGAATGTCTTCCTGCAAGCCCTCGAGCGCCGAGTATTCGTGCAGCACCCCATCGATTTCGCATTCGACGATGGCACACCCGGGAATCGACGACAGCAGTATGCGCCGCAGGGCGTTACCCAGCGTATGGCCGAAACCGCGTTCCAGCGGTTCCAGGGTGATTCTTGCGTGATGCTTGCTGACTGCCTCGACCTCGACGGTACGCGGCATGAGCAGATCAAGTGATATTGCCATCGACATTCAAACCTTGAGGATCAATTACTTGGAGTACAACTCGACAACCAGCGACTCATTGATATCGGGCGGCAGATCGCTGCGATCCGGAATCCGCTTGAAGACGCCGGACAGCTTGCCGGAGTCCACATCGACCCACTCGGCGGTACCGACGCTTTGCGCCAATTGCAATGCGTTCTGGATCCGGACCTGGTTACGGGCTTTTTCACGGATCGAGATCACGTCCTCCGGTTTCACCTGATAGGACGGGATATTGACCATCTTGCCGTTGACCATGACCGCGCAGTGCGATACCAGTTGCCGGGTCTCGGCGCGGGTACTGCCGAACCCCATCCGGTAGACGACATTGTCCAGACGGCACTCCAGCAGGCGTAACAGGTTCTCGCCGGTCGAGCCCTTGCGCTGGGCGGCCTTCTTGTAGTAGTTGCGGAACTGCCGTTCCAGCACCCCGTACATCCGGCGCAGCTTCTGCTTCTCGCGCAGTTGCAGACCGTAGTCGGACAGCCGCATGCGGCGACCGCCATGCTGACCCGGCGGGCGTTCGGCGTTGCATTTGGACGCCAGGGGACGGGCCCCCGACTTGAGGAACAGGTCGACGCCTTCGCGCCGACTCAGCTTGCATTTGGGTCCGATGTAACGAGCCATGACTGGAAAATTTGAGATTTGAGATTTGAAAT
>CAYMHN010000273.1:0-588 GCA_964390235.1 uncultured Candidatus Competibacteraceae bacterium | reverse complement strand
CGATGTATCTCGCCACGGATGGTGCTCCTGACGATCAGACGCGACGGCGCTTCGGCGGCCGGCATCCGTTGTGCGGAATCGGCGTCACGTCGGTGATGGTGGTAACCTTGAAACCCGCGGCATTCAGCGAGCGCACGGCGGACTCGCGGCCCGGCCCGGGGCCCTTGATCCGCACGTCCAGATTCTTGAGACCCATATCCTTGACCACCTCGCCGGCGCGCTCGGCGGCCACCTGGGCCGCGAACGGGGTGCTCTTGCGCGAACCCTTGAATCCGGACCCGCCCGCCGTGGCCCAGGACAGTACATTGCCCTGGCGATCGGTGATGGTGATGATGGTGTTGTTGAACGAGGCATGCACATGGGCGATGCCATCGACAACATGCTTCTTGATCTTCTTGCGCGTCTTTGCGGCAGGCTTTGCCATATCCGGTCCTTACTCGAAATCGCCAGGTTTATCGATCGCTTAGCGCTTGATCGGCCGTCGCGGTCCCTTGCGGGTGCGGGCGTTGGTGCGGGTCCGCTGACCCCGGACCGGCAAACCGCGCCGATGGCGCAGACCGCGATAGGCGCCCAGATCCATCAGGCGCT
>CAYMHN010000272.1:0-5407 GCA_964390235.1 uncultured Candidatus Competibacteraceae bacterium | reverse complement strand
CGCTGATCGCGGCCACCGTCGCGGCCATCCTGGCCGGCGGCTTCCGCATCGGGGCGGTCGATACCGGCCTGCTGTTCGTGTTCGGGGCGTTCAACCTCGGGTTGGGCATGGCGCTGTTCGTGACCGGCGCGCGGCTGGTACCGGCCGCCCTGGCCGCCCTGATCAGCACGGTCGAGCCGGTGCTTGGGCCGATCTGGGTCTGGCTGATCCATGCGGAAATCCCGACGTCCCGGACCCTGATCGGCGGGGCCATCGTGTTTCTGGCCCTGCTAGGTCATCTGGGCTGGCAGCTGCGCCGCCACAAGCGGATCACACTGCCGCCACGGCCCATCTGAAACTGGAGGGTAGGGTGCGCACCGCGCACCAGCATGATCTAGGCTGGTCGGATTCGACGCCGAGTCGCCCCGAGGCCGACCAGTCCGATCCCGAGCAGGGCCAGCATACCCGGTTCGGGTACCGGGGTGATGCTTTGCCCATCCACCACCGAACCCATCAGATTCAGTGTCAATTGGTAGTCCCAGCGACTGGATGCCGCCCCGACGTCGGCGTCCGACAGGTTCAGCAGATAGCTGCCGGAGAAACCGCCCAGGCCCAGCCCAAGGGTGTTCCAGTCCACCCCAACGGATTGCGAGCCGCCCGCCGCAAGACCGGTGAACAGGTCACCGAAGCCGAACAGGTTGCTGCCGCTGAGGAAAGAGATGCCATCCAGGTCCAGCCCGACACGATACGGATCGAGCAGATTGAAGATGCTGAAATTCAGGCTGGCGGTATCGCCGATGTACACGGTACCGAAATCCAGATCCAGGGTCAGCTGTTCGGAATCGCCATTGAAAGACGGAGCCGCGTGCAGCAGGTATTCATAGCTTACGTCGAATCCGCCGCTCCAGTTCAACCCGTAGGTGGTTGTCGTTGAGCTGGCATCCCCGGCGCTGGTCGCCGACAGATCGGCATTGTGCTCGACCAGGACTGTACCATCACCTACATAGCCATCAAGGCCGGCGGGCGCCACTATCAACTCGGCATCAGTATCCGCAGTCGAACTGGTGCTGTAGGTGCAGCCTACATTTTGTTTGCCCTCGCAAGTTGTTTTATTGATGGCGCCGTTGAACGTCTCGCTTATACCTGGCCCCGAAAACGTGGCCGTACTTATCCCTTCGCCACTGGCTGTTACTTTTTTTGCTGCGGGACCAGAACCTGCGAACCCACCCGACAGGGTCTGGGTCTGAGTCGAATCCAGCAGGATAGTGGTTCCCATCAAGACGCCCTGATCGGCGTCGAACTGCTGGATGGACGTGCTACCCGTAAGCGTCGTCGTGGTCGCACCGGCCGTGGGGTCAGTGTCGGTGACGGTCCCGGAGGTGTTGAAAGTGTAATTCACCGTTTCTATCAACGCCGCCCGGGCAGGCAAGACGGTCACGGCACCCAGGGCGGCGGCGATCGCCACGGCGAGAGTTGTTGGCTTTGTTTTCATCTGGAATACCGCTATAGGCAGAAGACATGGTTTGCTTGTCATGAAAGAAAGCATTTCTCATGCCATATATTCATTATCCTTATTTATCAATTGCATGAGATTTTTGATTGGTACCCGAACCACTCGTAGTGTAAAAAATTGCGACTGAACGACGAATCTCGTCCGATGATCCAGCCTGGCTACGGGAGAAAAACGGCATGACCAAGGGGCCTTCCGGCACCAGCTATGACGAGGTGCCTTACGATAGCTATCCCTTTCCCCAGACCCATCCCGACCGACTGGCGGTACTGGGGCGCTTGTTCGCGCTGGAGCCGGCCGCCCTGGCCGGTTGTCGGGTGCTGGAACTGGGTTGCGCGGCCGGCGGCAACCTGATTCCCATGGCCATCACCTTGCCGGAGGCGCAGTTCGTCGGCGTCGATCTGTCGGCGGTACAGGTGGCCCAGGGGGTCGCCATCATCAAGGCCCTGGGCTTGAAGAACATCCGCCTGTTGGCGATGGGCATCGATGAGGTGGACGAGGAGCGCTTCGGAACCTTCGATTACATCATCACCCATGGGGTGTATTCCTGGGTTCCGAACAGCGTGCAGGAAAAAATCCTGACCATCTGCGCCGAGCAACTGACCGCCACGGGCATCGCCTATGTCAGCTACAACACCTTGCCGGGCTGGCGCATGCGCGGCATGATCCGCGACCTGATGCGCTACCATGCCATGTCCTTCGAGGAGCCGGAGCAGCGCGTGGCCCAGGCGCGGGCGATCCTGGACTTTCTGGCGCGCTGGGTACCGACCGAAAACAACGCCTACGGCATGCTGCTGAAATCCGAGTTGGAAGGGCTGCGCCGGCAGCCGGACTACTACATCCTGCACGAACACCTGGAAGACACCAACGAACCGCTTTATTTCCACGAGTTCGCCGAACGGGCGGCCCGCCATGGCTTGCAATACCTTGCCGAGGCGGAATTCAGCACCATGCTGGCCTCGAACTTCCCGCGCGAGGTTGATGACACCGTGCGCCGAATCGGCCGCAACGTGATTCGCCAGGAACAGTTCATGGACTTCCTGCGCAACCGCAGCTTTCGCCAGACCCTGCTGGTGCGCGAAGGTCTGGCGGTGAACCGCAACCTCACCCCCGACCGCCTGCAAGCGCTTTGGGTGGCAGCCGCGTTGAAGCCGGTCAACCCCGAACCGGAGATCATTGGCACGGCGGAACAAGCGTTCCGCGCACCCGGCGGGGGCATGCTGAGAACCCCGAATCCGGTGACCAAGGCGGCCATGGTGGTCCTGGCCCGGTACTGGCCCGCGGCGCTGTCGTTCGCCGAGTTGGCGGGCAAGGCGCTGGCGCACCCGGGGATACCGTCCCCGGAGGCCGAAAGCACGCTCGCCTCCGACCTGTTGCAGTGCTATGCGGCTGGACTCATCGAGCTGCACGCCGGGCCTTCGGTCTTCTTGACCGGGGTGGGTGACCGACCCCGCGCCAGTCCGCTGGCGCGCTGGCAGGCTGGCCGGGGGTTGACACGAATTACCAATCTGCGGCATGAGGTGGTGAACGTCGACCGGAACCTGGGGCGCTTGCTGCAGCGGCTGGACGGCCGCCGGAACCGTGATGAGCTCTATCGCGAGGTGGCCGGCTGGGCGCGGTCCGGTTCACCGGTGCGCGAAAAAGTCGATCAGGCCATCGAACAACTGGCCCGGTCGGCCCTGCTGGTGGGCTGACGGTATCCGCCGTGGCTCAGGAACTGCACGACAGCATCGAGCAGCCCGGCCGGTGGCGCGCCCACTCGGGGCGCTTTTCCGCAAAGCGTTCCTTGCCCGGCTGCTCGTCGTAGGGGCGGCGCAGCACCTCCAGCAGTTCCGAAACCAGGGAAAAATCCTCCCCTGCGGCGGCGTCTATGGCCAGCTGGGCGAGGTAGTTCCTGAGCACGTACTTGGGATTCGCCCGGTTCATGCGCTGGCGGCGTGGCGCCTCGGTCACGCCCGCCCGGTCCAGGGCGTCCGCGTAGCGGCGCAGCCAGTCGGTGGTGCGTGCGCGATGGTCCTCGTCCAGTGTGTCGGGTGCGTAATAAGCCTCCCGCAAGGGGGCCGGCAGTCCGCCGTCCTCGGTCCGGTCGGTGGCCGTCGGGTCCACGGCCGCCAGATTGCGAAAGAAGATCGTCATGTCGGTCTCGGCGCTAGCCAGCAGTTCCAGCAGATCGCCGATCAGCGGTCCGTGGACATCCGCGTCATAGCCCTCGAAACCCAGCTTGGCGGCCATCATCGCCTGCCAGCCGCGCTCGAAATGGTCCGCATAGCTGTCCAGCGCCTGTTCCAGCGGCGCGGTGTCGCCGATCAGCGGATGGAGGGCGTTGGCGAGCTGGGCGAGATTCCACATCGCGATGCGCGGCTGATAAGCGTAGCGGTAGCGGCGGCCGCCAGCGTCCGTGGTATTGGGCGTCCAGTCCGGGTCGTAATCCTCCAGCCAGCCGTAGGGGCCGTAGTCTATGGTTTCGCCCAGGATGGACATATTGTCGGTATTCATCACCCCGTGCACGAAACCGACCCGCATCCAGTGCACGATCAGCGCGGCGGTGCGGGTGCAGACCTCCTCGAACCAACGCAGATGGGTATCCCGCGAGGGCGGGCCGAGGTGCGGGTAGTCGGCGGCGATGGTGTAGTCCACGAAGCGGCGCAATAAGTCGAGATCGCCGCGGGCCGCGTACAGCTGAAAATGGCCGAAGCGGGTGAAGCTCGGCGCTACCCGGCAGACCACGGCGCCCGGTTCGGGCTGCGGCCGGCCGTCATAGAACATGTCGCGGATGATGGTCTCGCCGGTCAACACCAGGCTCAGCGCCCGGGTGGTGGGGACCCCCAGGTGATGCATGGCCTCGCTGCACAGGAACTCGCGCACCGAGGAGCGCAGCACGGCGTAGCCGTCGCCCATGCGTGAATAAGGGGTAGGGCCGGCTCCCTTGAGTTGCAGCACCCAGCGCTCGCCGGCCGCGTTGATCACCTCGCCGAGATTGATCGCCCGACCGTCGCCCAGCTGCCCCGCCCAGTTGCCGAACTGATGGCCGCCATAGCAGGTAGCGTGCGGGTCCATCCCGTCCAGCAGGTGATTGCCGGCGAACACCTCGGCGAAGTTGCGGGTCTCGCAGTCCTCCGGCGATAGACCCAGGCGGTCGGCCATCTCCCGCGAGTAGGCCACCAGCCGCGGCGCGCTGACCGGGGTTGGTCGCACCCGCGAGTAGCAGGCCCCGGCGACCTGGCGGCGGACGTTCTCGGGCCTGGGATCGGCCGGCAGTTCGCGGGTAAATCGGTTGTCGAAACGCAGTGCGTCGAGTGTCTGCAAGGTGCTTGATCCGTCCATCATTCGGGAATACCTCTGCCCATTCTAAGCTGATGGACCGGAATGGTCTTGCGGTTGTTCCGTCGGCGTCCATTGCTGCCGGGATCGCTTGTGTTATACGCAAAGTGATACTAATGTGCGTATAACCCGGAGATATGGAATGCCACCCGAACCGCTATCCCTCACCGCGCGCACCCTGTATGCCGAACTCCGGGAGTTCGCCTTGGCGATGGGCGCCACCGAGAACATGGGACAGGCGCCGGGAGCGGTCGTGGCCAAATCGGTGCGCGGGAATGCCTATCTGTATTACCAGTATCGCGATCTCGATGGACACACCCGGCAAGCTTATCTGGGTCCCGATGTTGCGTCCACTCGGGACTTGGTCGAGCGTATCAAGGAGCGCTCCAGGGACCTCGCCGCGGATATGCAGCGCCTCGATGAGCTGCGCGCCGCTTTTGTCGGCGCCGGGGGTTTTGCCACCGAGCATGCACCGCTACGGGTTCTGAAGGCTTTCGCCGACTCTGGCATGTTGCAAGCGGGGCCGGGCGGCGCGGTACTGGTCTGTACCCACGCCTACCATGCACTGGGTAATCTGCTGGGGGTGCGCTGGAGCAG
>CAYMHN010000271.1:0-5411 GCA_964390235.1 uncultured Candidatus Competibacteraceae bacterium | reverse complement strand
CGCGTCCTCGCCGAGTACGATGCTTTCGATACCGTACCGGGCGTGCCCTTGCGGCACGCGGCGATCCGGCGCCGAATGTTGTTAACCGCACAGACCGCGACGGTAAACAAGTGAATACGCACGAAGTGCAGCCTCGGTAGGGGACAGTGAAAGAGCGAACAAACATGTTGATGAAAGTCCCGTCGGTAAAGGGCGCCCTCGGCGCCGGCCAGATATTCAAGCTGCTTGGCCAGCATATTGCCGGCTTCCAGATCGGGCACCACCAGGATATCGGCCTGACCCGCCACCGCCGAGACCACCCCCTTGGTGGCCGCAGCTTCCGCCGAGATCGCATTGTCGAACGCCAACGGCCCATCGACGATACCGCCGCTGATCTGCCCCCGATCAGCCATCTTGCACAGGGCGGCCGCGTCCAGGGTGGACTGGATTCTGGGAGTGACGGTCTCGACGGCCGACAGGATCGCGACGTGTGGTTGCCGGTTACCCAGGGCATGGGCCAGATCGATGGCGTTCTGGACGATGTCGCGCTTGTCGCTCAGGCTGGGGTAGATATTGATCGCGGCATCGGTGATGAACAGCGGCCGCGAGTAGGTCGGCACATCGAAGGCGAACACATGGCTGAGCCGTCGCTCGGTGCGCAGGCCGGACTCCTTGTGGACCACGGATTGCAGCAATTCATCGGTGTGCAGACTACCTTTCATCAGGGCATCCACTTCGCCCGCGCGCGCCATGGCGACGGCCCGTTCGGCCGCCGCATGACTATGCGGGACATCGACCATGCGGCAGACGCCGATATCGATGGACTGTGCTTCCGCCGCCGCGCGGATCTTGTGCGCGGGTCCGACCAGCACCGGCTCGATCAGGCCCGCCTCGGTGGACGCCATCACCCCTTGCAGGGACAGTGCATCGACCGGGTGTACCACGGCGGTCAGCAACGCGGACTCCCGGCGGGCAGCCTCCAGCAGGCGGTGCAGGTGGACCCGCTCGGACAGGTGCACATCGGGCAGCAGCCAGCGCGGCCGCTTGACCTTCTCGGTCGGCGCCAGCACCTCGGCCTGACCGCCGATCACCAGTTCGCCTTTCTGATTGCGGCACTCGCATTTCAACAGCAAGCGATGTTTGTCCGGATCCTTCTGAACCACGGTAACAGTGACCGTCAGACGGTCACCCAGCTTGACCGGGCGGCGAAACTGCAAGGTCTGGCTGAGATAAACCGTCCCCGGGCCGGGCAGCTCGGTGCCCAACAGGGTGGAGATCAGCGAACCACCCCACATGCCATGGGCGATGATTTCGTGAAACCGGCTGCTACGCGCGTAGTCCTCGTCCACATGGGAGGGGTTGACATCACCAGACATGGCCGCGAACAGCTTGATGTCCTGCATGGTGAGCGGCCGCTCCAGGCTGGCCGAATCGCCGACCCGAATCTCGTCGAAGGTGCGGTTCTCGATCATATCCATGGGCTTACTCCTGCATCACATAGTGCCCGGGGGCATCGGCCAGCACCGGATAGCGCTCGCAGCCGCTCGTCGGCGGCGGCGTCTTGCCGCTGGAGCGCTCGACCAGCCACTGCTGCCAGACCGGCCACCAGGAGCCATTCTGGACCGGGGTGCGCTCGAACCAGCTGTCCGGATCGAGATAGGGTTCGGCATCGCTGCGGGTTCCCACGCGAAAGCGGCGCCGGGGATGGTCGGGCGGACTGACGATGCCGGCATTGTGCCCACCGCTGGTGAGCACAAAGGTCACCTCGTCGGTGTCGGCCAGCAGGTCGATCTTGTAGACCGAGCGCCAGGGCGCGACATGGTCCTTCTCGGTGCCGACCGCGAAAATGGGCGCGCGAATGTCGGTGATCGAGATCGGCCGACCCTCGACCCGGTAACCGCCCTCGGCCAGATCGTTGTCGAGAAACAGCCGGCGCAGGTACTGCGAGTGCATGCGGTAGGGCATGCGGGTGGCATCGGCGTTCCAGGCCATGAGATCGTTCATCGGTTGGCGCCGACCCAGCAGATACTCGTACACCAGGCGTGACCA
Source organism: uncultured Candidatus Competibacteraceae bacterium (assembly GCA_964390235.1). Classification (GTDB taxonomy): domain Bacteria; phylum Pseudomonadota; class Gammaproteobacteria; order Competibacterales; family Competibacteraceae; genus CAYMHN01. The sequence goes on along the minus strand of CAYMHN010000271.1, from coordinate 3,383 downwards.
GATCAGATCGTTGGAGCGCAGCAGCTGGAAGGCGCCAGCCATCCGCGTGGTATCCAGCGTCCCCTGATCCCACATGATGTCTTCCAGAAAGGTCAGCTGGCTGTCGTCGATGAACAGCATCAGTTCGCCGGCCTCGGTGAAATCGGTCTGGGCCGCGAACAGGGTGATCGAGGCCAGTCGCTGGTCGCCGTCGCGCGCCATGGCGGCGGCGGCGATGGTCAGCAGAGTACCACCGAGACAGTAGCCGACCGCATGCACCCGGGTCTCGGGGACGATGGTACTGACCACGGCCAAGGCATCCATGATGCCCATGCGGCGGTAATCGTCCATGCTCAGATCGCGATCCTCGGCGGTCGGGTTGCACCAGGAGATCATGAACACGGTATGGCCTTGGGCCACCAGATAGCGCACCAGGGAGTTGTCCGGCGACAGGTCCAGGATGTAGTACTTCATGATCCAGGCCGGCACGATCAGGATCGGTTCCTGGTGGACCTCGGTGGTGGTCGGGCTGTACTGGATCAGTTCGATCAAGCGGTTGCGGAACACCACCTTGCCGGGGGTGATGGCTACATCACGGCCGACCTTGAAATGCTCGGCCCCGGCGGGTTTACCACCACCGATGGAGCGCTGCCAGTCATCGACGAAGTTCTCCCAGCCCTTGAACAGATTGGCGCCGCCCTGGTCCCAGGTGACCTGCTGGACCTCGGGATTGGTCAGCGGAAAATTGGCCGGCGAGAACATGTCCAGCCATTGGCGGGCGGCGAACTCGACGGCATTCTCATGATGCCGGGACATGCCGCGGATGCCGGTGGTGGCGTTGTACCACCACTGCTGATTGAGCAGAAAGCCCTGATACATCAGATTGTAGGGCCACTGCTGCCAGCCGGGATGCTCGAAGCGCCGGTCCTGAGGCAGGGGTTCGATGCAAGGGGGAGTGTCGGGATCCTGGGTCGATCGCGCGGCATAAACCGCCAGCCGCAGGGACTTGCGCAAGGCTTTCTGCACCAGTTCGACCTGCTTGCCCGGCGACAGGCCAAGGTGGACCCGCCAGTCCAGATAGGCCAGCATCAGCGCCGCCGGTGACAAACCCATCGTGCCACGGGCGATCAGGGCGCGGGTCAGGCGATCCAGGCTGGCCAGATTCGATTCTTCGCTAAACATGGCAACTCGATACAGCTACAAATGATATTAGCATACCGCAATTATTGCATTGCAGCATTGATCTGCATCAAACCACGGATTCAGATCACACCGGCGGCCCGCAGTTCGGACAACTGCCCCTCGCCCAGATCGAGCAGTTCGCGCAATACGCTATCGGTATGCTGGCCCAGCGTGGGCGGTGGTTGATCGTAGCGTATCGGTGTGACGGAATAATGCAGCGGGTTGGCCACCAGCGGCACCTTGCCCGCCTCGGGATGGGGCAGCTCCAGATGCATGCCGCGGTGCTGGACCTGCGGGTCGGCGAATACCCGGTCCAGGGTGTTGATCGGCCCGCAAGGCACTCCTATGGCCTCCAACGCGCTCAACCAGTCAGCGCTGCCACGGGTGCGCATGCAGTCCTGCAACAGCGGGACCAGGTCCGCGCGGTGCGCCACCCGGTTGCGGTTGGTGGTGAAGCGCGGATCGGTGGCCAACTCGGGCCGACCCAGCAGCGCCACATAACGGGCGAACTGGCTGTCGTTACCGACCGCGACGATGATGTGGCCGTCGGCGGCGGCGAACACCTGATAGGGCACGATATTGGGATGGGCATTGCCCAGACGGCGCGGCGCGACGCCGGACGTCAGGTAATTCATGGCCTGGTTGGCCAGGGTGGCGACCTGCACGTCGAGCAGGGCCAGATCGATATGCTGCCCCTCGCCAGTGCGCTCGCGATGCGCCAGCGCGGCCAGCACCCCGATGGTCGCATACAGCCCGGTCATCACGTCGGCCAGGGCCACGCCGACCTTCTGCGGCTCGCCGCCGGGGTCGCCGGTGATGCTCATCAACCCGCCCATGGCCTGGATCATGAAGTCGTAACCGGGCCGGCTGGCGTAGGGTCCGGTCTGGCCGAAACCGGTGATCGAGCAATAGATCAGGCCCGGATGGAGCGCCCGCAGAGAATCGTAATCCAGACCGTATTTACTCAGACCGCCGACCTTGAAGTTCTCCAGCAGGATGTCCGACCGCGCCGCCAGCTCGCGCACCAGGCGCTGGCCATCAGCGCTGGCGATGTCGATGGTCACCGAGCGCTTGCCGCGATTGGCGGACAGAAAATACGCCGCCTCGCCGGTGTCCTTGCCCTCCCCGTCCTTGAGGTAGGGAGGTCCCCAGCCGCGGGTATCGTCGCCCTTGCCGGGCTGCTCGACCTTGATTACCTCGGCGCCCAGATCGGCCAGCAGCTGGCCGGCCCAGGGACCGGCCAGGATGCGACTCAGGTCGAGCACCCGGATGTGGGACAGCGCGCCACTCATATTCTCAACCCGTGAACGCCTGGATTCCGGTCTGTGCCCGGCCCAGGATCAGGGCGTGGATATCGTGCGTGCCCTCGTAGGTATTGACCGCCTCCAGGTTCAGCACATGGCGGATCACCGGGTATTCGTCGCTGACCCCGTTGCCGCCGTGCATGTCACGGCTGACCCGGGCGATATCCAGCGCCTTGCCGCAGTTGTTGCGCTTGATCAGCGAGATGGCCTCGGGCAGCATCTGGCCGGCGTCGATCAGCCGCCCGACCTGCAAAGCGCCTTGCAAGCCCAGGGCGATCTCGGTCTGCATGTCGGCGAGCTTCTTCTGGATCAGCTGGTTGGCGGCCAGCGGCCGGCCGAACTGCTTGCGCTCCAGGGTGTACTGGCGCGCCGCGTGCCAGCAGGCCTCGGCCGCGCCCATGGTACCCCAGGCGATGCCGTAACGGGCCCGGTTGAGACAGCCGAACGGTCCTTTCAAGCCCTTCACTTCGGGCAGCAGGTTCTCGTCCGGGACGAACACCTCGCCGAGCACGATTTCGCCGGTGATCGAGGCGCGCAGCGAGAACTTGCCCTCGATGGTCGGGGTGGAGAAGCCCTGCATGCCGCGCTCGACCACGAAGCCGCGAATCTCGCCCGCGTCGTCCTTGGCCCAGACCACGGCCAGATCGGCGATCGGCGAGTTGGTGATCCACATCTTGGCGCCATTCAGCACATAGCCGCCATCGACTTTCTTGGCCCGGGTCTTCATGCCGCCCGGATCGGAACCGTGGTCCGGTTCGGTCAGACCGAAGCAGCCGATCCACGCGCCGCTGGCCAGCTTGGGCAGGTACTTCTCGCGCTGCGCCTCGGAGCCATAGGCATGGATCGGGTACATGACCAGCGAGGACTGCACGCTCATCACCGAGCGGTAGCCGGAATCGACCCGCTCGACCTCGCGCG
>CAYMHN010000270.1:0-5430 GCA_964390235.1 uncultured Candidatus Competibacteraceae bacterium | reverse complement strand
ATCTGATCAAGCCGATGCTGGCCTCCGGCGATCTCAAGTGCATCGGCTCGACCACGTATCAGGAATACCGAGGCATCTTCGAAAAAGACCGTGCTCTGGCACGCCGCTTCCAGAAGATCGATATCGTCGAACCCACCATCGAGGATACCTATCAGATACTCCGAGGACTCAAGAATCGCTTCGAGGCTCACCATGGCGTGAAATACACGCTCAAGGCCCTGCGCACCGCCGCGGAACTGTCCGCACGCTACATCAATGACCGGCACCTGCCGGACAAGGCCATCGACGTGATCGACGAGGCCGGCGCCGGCCAGCGCCTGCTGCCGGCTTCCAAGCGCAAGAAGACCATCGGCGTGGGCGACATCGAAACCATCATCGCCAAGATGGCGCGTATCCCACCCAAGAGCGTCTCGTCCTCGGACAAGCATGCGCTGCGCAATCTGGAGCGGGATCTCAAGCTGGTGGTGTTCGGCCAGGACGAGGCGATTGCCACCCTGGCTACCGCCATCAAGATGACCCGAGCCGGTTTGGGCAGCGAGCAGAAGCCGATCGGCTCGTTCCTGTTCGCCGGACCGACCGGCGTGGGCAAGACCGAGGTGACCCGGCAGCTGGCCAAGATCATGAACATCGAACTGGTCCGCTTCGACATGTCCGAGTATATGGAGCGACACACGGTGTCACGCCTGATCGGGGCTCCTCCGGGCTACGTGGGTTTCGATCAGGGAGGGTTGCTGACCGACGCGATCCTCAAGCATCCCCATGCCGTGCTGTTGCTGGACGAAATCGAGAAAGCGCATCCGGATGTGTTCAATCTGCTGTTGCAGGTCATGGACCATGGCACCTTGACTGACAACAATGGCCGCAAGGCGGATTTTCGCAGCGTGATCATCGTGATGACCACCAATGCCGGGGCCGAGCAGATGGATCGCAGTTCGATGGGCTTCATCCACCAGGATCATAGCGCCGACGGGATGGAAGCCATCAAGCGGATGTTCACGCCGGAGTTTCGCAATCGCCTGGACGCCATCGTCCAGTTCAAGCCGCTGGACCCGGCCACCGTTGACCATGTGGTCGACAAGTTTCTCATCGAACTGGAGGCGCAGCTGGAACCGAAGCGCGTGACCCTGGAAGTCAGTATTGCGGCCAAGCATTGGCTTGCCGAACGGGGCTATGATCGCAAGATGGGTGCCAGACCGATGGCCAGAGTGCTGCAAGAGTGCATCAAGAAGCCGTTGGCCGAGGATCTGTTATTCGGTCGTCTGGTCCATGGAGGTCATGTGCAGATCGATGTCAGAGACAACGGACTGGTATTCGAAATCAGCGCGGAGCACGTGGAGCACGTCGACTGATCGCCCGGGTTTGCGGCGGGGACGGGATTTTAACGATTGCGGTAGGTGATGCGGGCTTTGCTGAGGTCATAGGGCGTCAACTCGACCTTGACCTTGTCACCGGTGAGAATTCGGATATAGTTCTTGCGCATCCGCCCTGAGATATGGGCGATTACCACATGACCATTTTCCAGCTCGACCCGGAACATGGTATTGGGCAGGGTCTCCACCACGGTGCCTTCCATTTCGATATGATCTTCTTTCGCCATCGGCTTACCTTACTGGTTGCGGTTAACTGAGCTAAGCTACGGTAATTTGCCCGTCTCGGCAAGAGTCCTGATCATGCTCGGTCTTCGGGCCACCACCCGGTTCCGGCGTGGAACCGCTGATGGGGCTTGAAACGTGCCTTGTAGGCCATGGCCGAGCAGGCGTCGATCTGATAGCCCAGGTACAGCCAATCCAGACCTTGCCCGCGGGCCTCGTGCAACTGGCTCAGGATGGCATGAGTGCCGGGGCCGCGGGCGCTCAAATCCGGGTCATAGAAAGTGTAGACCGCCGACAGAGCGTTAGGGAAATGATCCACGACCGCCACGCAGACCAGCCGATCCGCCAGATGAAACTCCCAGAGCCGGGTGTCGCACCAGGTGCTGCCCAGAAACTCCATATAGGCTTGCGGCGACATGCCATTCATCCCGCTATCGGGATGGCGCAAGCCGAGATAGCGCGCGAACAACCGATAATGCGGGGTTGTGAACCGGAACGATTGCTGGCTCAGGCGCAGATCCTGATTGCGACGCCAGACCCGCTGTTGTGAACGATCAGGCGCGAACCGGTTGACCGATACCCGCAAGGACTGACAGGCTTGACAGACGGCGCAGTGCGGTCGGTAAAGATAGTTGCCACTGCGCCGGAAACCCTGTTCCAGGAGTCGGGCATACAGCCTTCGGTCGGTGCGTTCCGGCTCGACCACCAGATTGCGTGCCCCACGGCCGGGCAGGTAGCTGCAAGCATGTTCGGCGGACAGATAGAGTTGCGGGCGGACCTGGTGCATGGTCTACAGACCGTAAACCTCGAGCCAGTCAGCCTGATAAGGCCAGTGCGATCCAACAGCCGCTGCCTGACGACAGGCTGGCAACAGCTTGAGAAACTCCTTGCGGGGCAGATCGATCGCGCCCAGCTTGTGCAGATGCGCGGTGGGCAGTTGACAGTCGATGGCGATGAACCGCCAGCGACCAAGATGGGCGCAGAGGCAGGCCAGCGCGGCTTTGGAGGCATCGCTGACCCGACTGAACATGGACTCGCCAAAGAACATGCGCCCCAGTGCGACGCCATACAGTCCCCCGACCAGTTCCCCGGACGGTGACCAGGCTTCCACGGAATGCGCGAAACCCAGGCGATGCAGTTCCGTGTAGGCCGTCCGCATGTCCGCGGTTATCCAGGTGTCGTGGCTGTGCCTGCGAGGGGCGCCGCAATGCTCGATGACGGTCACGAACGCCTGATCCAGTGACATCTGGAAAGCATGCTTGCGCAGCGTCTTGCGCAGGCTGCGGCTCAGCTTCAGGTGATCCGGAAACAGGATCGTGCGGGGTGTGGGGGACCACCACAGAATCGGCGTGTCCTCGTCATACCAGGGGAAAATCCCTTGGCTGTAGGCCTGAATCAGCCGCCGTGGCGTCAGGCAACCGCCAGCGGCCAGCAATCCGTTGGGCTCGATCAGCGCCTTATCGCAGGCGGGAAAGGGTTGCCGAGGGTCTAGCGGATCCAGCCAGACTATCCGGGTCATGGTTCGGTGCCATCCCGCCGATAGGGTGAATGCACACCGAGTCCTCGGGCATAGTCTCGTACAGCCGGAGATTCTCGGTGCAGAAAATCGGCGATCGCGGCGCTGAATCCCGGGTGCGCCAGCCAGTGAGCCGAGTAGGTCAGGGTCGGTAAAAACCCCCGCCAGACCTTGTGCTCCCCCTGTGCTCCAGGTTCAAAGTGCCGCAAGCCGGTGCGGATGCAGTGCTCTATGCCCTGGTAATAGCACACCTCGAAGTGCAGGCTGTCATGATCGGCATGGCAGCCCCAGTGGCGCCCGTAGAGCGTGGTATCGCTCTGGTAGCTCAGGGCACCGGCAACCGGGATCCCATCACGCATGGCCAGCACCAGCAGGATCTGTTGGCCCAGGGTTCGGCCAACCCGCTGGAAAAAGGACCGCGTCAAGGCCGGATAATTACCGCGTTGACGGAAGGTATTGCAGTAGAATCGATAAAAAGCGTCCCAATCGGATGCACTGGCCTGCTCGCCGTTAACCACCCGCAAGCTCAGTCCGGCATCGTTCACCAAGCGCCGCTCGCGCTTGATGTTCTTGCGTCTCTTGGTGTTCAAGGCGGCGAGAAATCCGTCGAAGTCCCGGTAGCCAGCATTATGCCAGTGAAACTGGCAGCCGATGCGCGTCATGAAACCCTGCTCGGCTAACAACTCTTGCTCATCGGGCGTGGTGAATAGCCAGTGCAGGGACGAGCAATTCAGCTCATCGGCCAGTTGCCGGCTGCCTTCCATCAGTGTGGTGGCAACCGCGGCCTGATCGGCATCGGCTCTGATCAGCAGTCGCGGGCCGGTCGCCGGCGTGAAGGGAATGGCGCTGACCAGCTTGGGATAGTAGGCCCGACCATGCCGTTGATAGGCATCGGCCCAGCTCCAGTCGAACACGAACTCGCCGAAGGAGTTGAATTTCTGATAGAGCGGGGCCGCGCCCAGTAACCGACCTTGCGCATCGGTGTGGATCACATGCCGCGGGATCCAGCCGGTACGTTCCCCCAGGCAGTCTTCTTCCTCCAGCGCCACCAGAAACTCGTGGCGGGCAAAGGGATAGTTTTCGCGCAACAGCGCATTCCATTGGCCGGCATCGATGTCGGCGAGTCGATCGACCACGCACGTGGGCATAGGTTGGTTACCGTTGTGGACCCATTCTAGAGACCACGGGATACGAAATAAATCCGTTGCAGCCGAAAGGATTCCGGAGGGTTCCGCCCGGTGCGGGAAGGGGAATGAATTTCCCACCCGCCGGCCTTAGCACTTACAATACAAGTAGTGCGTTCTCCCGCTGGAGGTTGCAGGTCATTGGCTCAAGCGTCACGCAAGTCCGAGTACGGTTTTGGTATGGTCCTGTTGCGGCATGTCAAACAGGGTCTCCGTGAGAGTGCATTTCTGCTGCTGATCGGCATCGCGGCATTCATCGTCCTGGCCTTGCTGTCCTATCAGCCGGGCGATCCGGCCTGGACCCATACCGGTGTCGATGGCACGGTGCGCAACCAGGGTGGAGTGGTTGGCGCCATGCTGGCGGATGTGATGCTGTATTTTTTCGGCTACATTGCCTATCTGTTGCCACTGGCCCTGGCATTCGGAGCCTGGTGCATGGTGCGTTCGGGTGGTCTGGAGGAACTGGACGGCGAGGTCGTGCTGTTCCGTTCGCTGGGACTGCTGGTCACGGTGGCCACGGCTTGCGGTCTCGCCGGGCTGTTGCTGGCGCCAGTGGCCCATGGCAGCAGCGGTGGCGGCGTCATCGGCCTGATGGTCGGGCAGGGTCTGACCCAGAGCTTCGGACCGCTGGGTGGCGCGCTGTTTCTGCTGGCCATGTTCCTGGCCGGCTTCACCCTGGCGACCGGCATGTCCTGGGTGGGTGTGCTGGATCTGGTGGGGAAAGCGGCTTTCGGCCTGTTCACTGTTCTCGCCGGTTTGCCGCAACGGCTCGGCGCCTGGTGGTCGGCTCGGGTATCGGCTTGGGCCGCGGCCGAACCGACCCCGGAACAGCCGTCCTTGGTACCAAAGCGCGCCGAGCCGGAGCCTCCCGTGCGCTCCGTCAATCCGCGGCGTGAACGGGTTGAACCGGTGCTGCAGGCGCCCGATGAGGGCAAGTCTGCCGCCGATCCGATCGATGATGCGCCGGAGTCGTTGTTCCGCGATGACCCGGACGACAGCGAACCCGTCCTGCTGACCATGCCTGAACCACGGCGTCAGCCAGCCGTGACACCGGTAGCGACTCCGCTCGCGCCGCCAACCGCTGCCAACGCCTCCCCGCCGTTACGGCGCACCATCTCGCCCCCTGCGGCGGGCGAGG
>CAYMHN010000269.1:0-5438 GCA_964390235.1 uncultured Candidatus Competibacteraceae bacterium | reverse complement strand
ATCGGAAGAGCACACGTCTGACTGGAGTTCAGACGTGTGCTCTTCCGATCTGTGATCATATACGGCGCAATGGCACCGATGCGGTCGGCCCAACGGGTCCAGGCCTCGGCTTCGGCGCCATCGGCCACCAGCAAGCCGATACTCTCGATCCCGGCCAGCGGGTCCTGGCTGAAGTCGAGGAACTCGTTGCCCAGGCCGACGATCAGCTCGCCGTTGAATTCGGCGGCATGGCAGATCAGACAGTTGCTGACCACCAGTTCGACCCCGTCGGCGTTGATGGTCGCATTGAGGTTGTAGGGCAGCTCGGCGTTGCGCCCCATCCGTCCCGGCAGGCGGTACTCCAGCGCGGTGCCGTCGCTGGCCGCCAGAAACGCGGCATAGGGTATGCCGCAGGAGACATAACCCTGGTTGACCAGGGTGGAATAACCGGCATCGGGATCACCGGGGCGTTGCGCGGCCGCCGGTATCGGACCGATCTCGCCCGGCTGGATCGTCGCGGACTGGGCCGGTAGCGGAGCTTCCCTACAAGCGACCGTTAGCACGGCGCCAATCAGCAAGGCATGGATTCTGGCAGCAGCGATCATCACGATGGTGGAGACCGATAACGACCCTCAAGGTTCGGCGAAATTGCTGAGTTCCAGCAGACCCCAGCCCCCGGTGGTCTGTACGATACCACTCCAGAGCGGTATGCCGAAAGGTGGCGCCTGTTCGACCGACAACGGCGTTATCAGGGCTTCCAGCGGTTCGGTACCCAGGCTCAAGCGCCAGTTCAGTGGATAGTTGACGCCTCCGACTACCCGCCAGCCGTCATCGCGCGGGGCGAAATCCAGCTCCCGTCGGTCGAACCGACGCACGACACCGTCCCGTTCCCGCACCAGGCACTCGCCCAGTGGCGTTCCACCGCCGGAACGACGTTGCAAGCGGGAACAGCGTACCGCCCGTCCGTCGGCCAGTGCCAGCCACAAGCGGCTTTGCGCCAGCTGTCCCGCGCCTAGCGGCAGACTGCGCCCCCAGAGCCGGTCCAGCAGGGCGTGGCCGGTCACCGGCACCGGCCCCGAGGGCAGGATCAGCTCGCCGTCCACCCTCAGGGCGGGCAGCCAGTAACCGCGATACCCCGGCCCTGCCAGGGGCAGGGGTTCGCTGATTTGCGGAGCGAGGTCCAGCGCCAATCCATGATCCCGCTCCCCCGCCTGTACCCGAATGGCGTGCGGCCAGTCGAACACCACCTGCCAGTCTTCCAGCCATACCCGGGCAGGTTCGGGATCGGAACCACTCAGACCCAGGGCCGCCCGGCTGTAGCGCTCGCTGGCATGCAGCAACCCACTGGTCGAACTGATGATCAGATGACCCCGGTAAAGCTGACTGGTGGCCCAGGCCGACCGTCGCACCGGCGGTTCAGCTTCCAGACCCAAGCGGAACAGCGCCAGCTGGAAGCCATAACGTTCACCGCCAGTCGTCTCCAGCAGGCCGGCGAACAACCAGACTTCAGCGAACTGCGTCGGATGCGCAGCATGGTCGGCCGGCCAACGCAAGGTTTCCGGGTCGGGTTCGGGAAACCGCGCGGCCACCGACTGCAAGGCGGCTAGCGGCAACGCGACCGAGGGAGACGGTTCAGGGCTATCCAGCAGCCAGCGCAGGCCGAACAGCGTCGTCACGGCCAATCCGACAAACAGGGTCAGCGCAAGGCGTCCCGGCATGATCAGAGATACCGCCGCAGCACTCGAGCCAGGCGGATGACGGCCCGGGCTATGGCGTCCGCCGACAGGGACTCGTAACCCAGCAGCAGTCCGGCCCGGTCTGGTTGGCCGTAAAAATTCGGATTCAAGGAATAGACCCCCACACTCACGACACGCGCCTCGCGGATGATGTCGTCCAGCCGCCGTGGGTCCACCGCTGGCAGCCACAACGCCAGATGCACACCGGCATGGCTGCCGGTGATCTCCACCCGATCACCCAGCTCCCGTTCCAGCGCGTTCAGCAAGGCCGTGCGTCGCTGCTCGTTGGCGATCCGGGTGCGGCGCACATGCCGCTCGAAATGTCCGGCGGCGATGAAATCGGCCAGCACCGCCTGATTGAGCATGGCGCTGTGGCGATCCGCCAGCTGCTTGGTGGCGCCGAACGGCTCGATCAGGGCCTCGGGCAAGACCAGGTATCCCAGCCGCAGCGCGGGAAACAGGTTCTTGGAGAAGGTGCCGATGTACAGCGTGCGACCCTCCCGATCCAGCGACTGCACGGCTTCCAGCGGCCGGCCCGAATAGCGGTATTCACTGTCGTAGTCGTCCTCCACCACATAGGCGTCGCAGCGCGCCGCCCAGTCCAGCAGGGCCAGCCGGCGGGCCAGCGGCAGTACGGTACCGGTGGGAAACTGATGCGATGGCGTGATATAGACCAGTCGCGCCCCGGCTGGGGGCAGCCGATCGACATTCAGCCCCTCGCCGTCCACCGGGCAGGGGATCAGGCGCGCGCCGGCCGCCAGCATCACTTCCCGCGCGCCGATATAGTGTGGCTCCTCGATCACCACTGTATCACCCGGATCGATGAATACCCGGGCGATCAGATCCAGGGCCTGCTGGGTGCCATTGACCACGGCGATCCGCTCCACCGAACAGAGGATTCCCCGGTTGCGGCGCAGATAGGAGGCAATCGCTTCTCGCAGAGGCGTAAACCCCATCACCGGGGTATCGATGGTCAGCAAACGGTCCGCATGCCGGGTCAGCAAGCGCCGCCAGATGCGCACGCTGTGCCGGTCATCGGCTATGGCGCCGAAGCGGAAATCATCCTGCGGTGCCGGTTCCACGGGGGGTCGGGACTGTCCCCTAAACCGCGCCATGACCCGCTGGGCATAGTTCGATAGCCGCGGAGGCGTGGCCGGCTGCACGATACCTTTGCCGGCGGTCTGCCGCGGCAGCGGGTCCGGCAAGGCGGCGGCGACGAAAGTACCCGCGCCGACCCGTCCCTCGACATAGCCTTCGGCCCGTAACTGGTCGTAGGCCAACAGCACGACATTGCGCGACACACCCAGACTGACCGCCAGGTTGCGGGTAGCGGGCAAGCGTTCGCCGGGACTCAGTTCCCCACCCAGGATGGCATGGCGCAAGCGACCGTAGACTTGCAAATAGAGCGGTCGCGGCTCATCGACTCGATTGGCACCATCGATTCTCAATGGATTGGCACTTTATCTAGGTCCAATTTGATCGTAGTTTACCGTCAATCAAATCTTCTTGCAGGAGTTTCCACCATGCTGCCGCATCCCACCCCCAGATTGAGCGTCAATCTGAACAAGGTCGCGCTGTTGCGCAATGCGCGCAGCATCGGCATTCCCAGCGTGCTGAACGCCGCCCGTCAGTGCATCGAGGCCGGCGCCCACGGCATCACCGTACACCCGCGCCCGGACCATCGCCACATCCGCCCGGAAGACGTATTCGATCTGTCCGGACTGCTGGAAGACTATCCCGCCGTGGAGTACAACATCGAGGGTAACCCGCTGACCACGGAGTTCATGGAGCTGGTGCGGGCCGTGCGCCCCCATCAGTGTACCCTGGTGCCGGATGATCCCCACCAGAGTACCTCGGATCACGGCTGGGATCCGGTCACTCAAGGCGCCCGGCTGCTCCCGATCATCGAGGAATTGCGGGCGCTGGGCATCCGCGTGTCGCTGTTCATGGATGCGGACACCGCGCTGATCGAAAAAGTCGCCGCCTTGGGCCCCGAACGCATCGAACTTTACACCGAGCCTTATGCGGCGGCTTTCGGCGGTGCCGAGGAAGACGCCCAGTTCGAGCGCTATCAACGGGCAGCGGGCGTGGCCAATGAACTGGGCCTGGGGGTCAATGCCGGCCACGATCTGAATCTGTACAACCTGCCCCGCTTCGTCGCCATTCCCGGCATTCTGGAGTGTTCCATCGGCCATGCGCTGATTGCCGATGCGCTGAGCTACGGCCTGCGCACCACGGTACAGTTGTATCTGCGCGCGATTACCGGGGAGAAGCTGGAACTGGCATGAAGCTCAGCGCTTGGGGGTGAAGCCGCCCGGCAAATGGCCCATCCCCCCTTCGCCGAACAGATAACCCTGCATGTGCCGCTCGATCAGCGCCAGATGCTTGGGGTTGTCGGTGCTGAGCCGGTTTTCGTTCATGATCGCCGCCAAGCGTTCCAGCCAGCGCTGCCAGCCTTCCCGCGACACCTGTTCGTAGATGCGCTGGCCCAACTCGCCGGGATAGGGCGGACGCTCCAGGCCCTCGGCCTGTCGTTGCAGAACCGTGCAGTGCACCATGCGCGTCATCGAAAAACCTCTTGATCCGGAAGCCATCCAATAGTGTATCGTTAATCATTCGGCGATTTGCGGAGAACCTTTATCATGCTGGCTCATGCAGTCAACCGACCGGAGTCTACGCCTCCGGCCATCCCGTCCTTCACCCATGATCTGAGCGAGGGGGACATTCAAGTCACCGCCGCCGCCGCCGAGCGATTGCGCGCCCTGACCGTGCAAGCCGGCAGCCAACTCGCTGGCGTGCGGATCTTCGTCCGCGGCGGCGGCTGCAACGGTATGACCTATGGCATGACCTTTGCCGAGGCCCGGGCACCCCTGGATGCCGTGCTGGAAGGCGATGGCTACCGGCTGGTGATCGACGCGGTGGCGCTCAATTACCTGAACGGCTGTACCATCGACTACGCCAGACAGGGACTGAACGAGAGTTTCATGTTCCAGAACGTGTTCCAGAGCGTCGGCGGTTCCGGCGGCTGCGGCGGTTGCGCCTCGGCCGGCAAGGGCGGCCATTGACTTTTCCAGAACCATTCGAGCGTCTTGCGTTCATCCGCTCTCGCCGCCACCCCGGCTTGGCGAGCGAGAATCCGGAATCCACCATCCATGGGTAGACGGCAAAACTCGATTGATTGCAATGCAATCATCGCTTAATATTCTCAAACTAGACGGGAGCGCATCATGGCCAGCATCACGATCCGAAACCTCGACGACACGCTGAAGCGGCGCCTGCGCATTCGCGCGGCCGAGCACGGCCGCTCGATGGAGGAGGAAGCCCGCGATATCCTGCGCAAGGAGGTCGGCGGAGCAGCACCTCCGGTGAACCTTGCCGCCGCGATCCGCGCCCGTATCGCGCCTTTTGGGGGCGTCGATCTGGATCTTTCCGCGCGCGAGCCGATGCGCGAGCCTCCAAGCTTCGACTGATCACCCCAATGATCATTCTGGGTACCAATGTCATCTCGGAACTCCTGCGCGTGGCACCGGCGCCAACGGTAGAGGCGTGGCTGGGCGCACAAGATGGCGCCATGATCCATTTCACGGCGGTGAGCGAGGCCGAATTGCGCCACGGCGTCGTTATCCTTCCCGCAGGACGCCGCCGCGACGCGCTTGCGAAAGCGGTCGAAGACATCCTGACCGAGGATTTCCGCAACCGCATCCTGCTCTTCGACAGCGCCGC
>CAYMHN010000268.1:0-5439 GCA_964390235.1 uncultured Candidatus Competibacteraceae bacterium | reverse complement strand
AGAAGCGCCAAGCCGCCGCCGGCAAGGACGGTCCCGAGTTCCGGCAACTGATGCAAGAGCTTGCCAAGCTGGAATCCGAACTGCCCGATATTCCGACCCTGCCGCAAACCTATACCGGCGACGTGACCCCGGAGAATCTGGCCACCTTGATGGCCGCCAATGGCAATACCATGGATGCGCCCTGCAGGTTACAAGGCGGACGCACCGTAAGAAACTGGTTTCAGGCTACTCGTGGCCTTCCAGCCAATCGGTAATATCGTCAATATCGATCCGCAAGGCATCGGCAAGAGTCTTCGTCAACGACGGATCGAGCTTCAGGAATCCCTGTTCGATGGATTCGATCATGGAGGGGGCAAGACCGCTGCGTTCACTCAGATCGGCAACCGTGAAGCCCTTATAGTCACGCCAAACCTTCACCGGTTGCTCACCCTTCACAAGGCGCTTGATGGTCTCTTCGGGGATTTTTTCGACTTTCTTGCCGGTATCCCGATAAACGGAAAGCGCATCTTCCTGATCTTCCAGGGTTTCAAGTAGGTTAACGTAATCGGCATACGGTACGACGGCAAAAACCGGCTCGCCATCTTTGTCGAGAATCTTGGCGCTCATGACTTGTAGACCTGTCCCCGTGTTGCGATCTCCGCGATGTGTATCTGCGGTGGATGTGGTGACTGCTGCGTTACAGTATAGACGATCCTCCAGTCACCGACTCGGGCTCGGTAGCCCGGAGCCCCTGTAAGGCTTTTGACTCCACTGGCGCTGAAAGGGTCGGTTTTCAGTTCCTCGATCTTGTTCATGATCCGGCTACGCATAGGGTCGCGCAGCTTGGCCAGGGCTTTCGTTGCGGTACGGCTGTAGGTGACGCTGTACACAGTGTTTCCCGCGTGTCGTTGTCAGGGGTTTCCGGATAGCAAAGATAGCAAGCCATGGGGGGCATCAAAACCCCTCCCGGTTCGGCCGCAGCGGATGCGCCCAACCCGGCACCGACTTCCAGGCGTCGCGCATCCGGCCATGCAGGGCATCGGTATCCGGTTCGAGCTGGCGCAGGCAGGACCAGAAACGGGCGCTGTGGTTGAGTTCGCGGGTGTGACAAAGCTCGTGAATCAGCACATAGCGGACCAACTCCCTGGGCAGGAACAGCAGTTTACGGTTCAGGCTGATGACCCCGTGGGGTGAGCAGCTGCCCCAGCGGGTGCGTTGGCTGCGGATCGTGACGCGCTTGAAGGTCAGGCCGGTGTCGACCGCCAACGCGGTCAGCCAGGGTTCCAGGGTGTCCCTGGCACGGCGTGCCAGCCAGCGCCGCAGGGCGGCCTTGCAGCGTTCCTCGTCGTTCACCGGGCCGGATACCACGATCCGGCCGGGTCGGTCGGTTCGGGCGGCTGCTGTATCGGGTCATCGAGCGGGAACCGGAAGCGGAGGAATGTGCCCTGGCGGATGAATCGAGCGGCTACACGAGACCGTAACCGATCTGCTATCATGATCGTGCAATTACCCCAGTGGTTTCGACCCTGGGCACGGGGGTGCTTCGGCGCCCCCAGTTTATTTCGGGGGGACGGTGAGAACCAGCGTCTACATCGACGGCTTCAACTTCTACTATGGCGCGTTGCGTCACACTCCCTACAAGTGGCTGGACTACGGCAAGCTCTGCCGTAACCTGCTGGCCGCGCATCATCAGATCACCGTGATCAAGTATTTCACCGCCCGCGTCTCAGGCAAGTTCGATCCGCAACAGCCGATCCGCCAGCAGACCTAAGTGATCTCCAACGACAGCGACCTGGCCGAGGCGCTGCGCTTGGTCAAGCAGCATCACCCGAAGAAGATCGGTCTGATCTTCCCGCGCGATAAAGGCCACCCTTCGCGGGAACTGGCCCTGCATGCCGATTTCATCAAGCGCACCGGTCAGCGGGTGCTGGCCGCCTCACAGTTACCCGATCCGATACCGGGCACTACGCTCAGCAAACCGGTTTCCTGGTAAGCATTGAATACGCGAACGCCCGTCATTGTTGGGCGCATGGCACTGTGCCGTGGCACACTCATGGCACACTCGCCGGAAAATAACAGGGATAAATCACCATAAGCCACGACAACCAGAATCACACAAGCTGCTGATTACTTTATCTTTGCTTATCGTAGCTTGTCTTGTGCTATAGGGTTCGCCCGACTTGTAAGCGGTAGGTTGAGGGTTCAAGTCCCTTATCCGGCACCACAAACCCTTCCAGTAGCTTCCAATACGTTTCCACTGGCGCTCCACAGCCGGCCGGTTAACCGGCCGGTTAAGATGAGCGTCAATCCAACAATACCCGATAGACCTTACCGTACCACGGCGCTTCCTCGGTCTCGTCCACCGCCATGACGTAGACTTCGGTCTGGTCCGGATTGAACGCCAGATTGGGCGCTGCCGCCGAGGGAACTTCGATGATGCGCTGCAACTCGCCAGCTGGATTGACCACCACGATCCGCCCGCTACTGTAGAGGCCGATATAGAGATTGCCCGCCTCGTCGAGCTTGATGCCGTCCGGATAATGACCTGTTTGCCCGTCCAGCATATCAGCGAGGCGGACCAGTAAACGTCGGTCGGTAAGCCGGCCGTCCGGCTGCACGGTGAACTGGATGATGCGGTAGGCCTCGGACTCGGCGACGTAAAGCGTGCCGCCGTCGGCGGACAGAGCGATGCCGTTGGCGTAGTGCAAATCGTCGGCGACGGCGGTGATCGTGCCGTCCGTCGCCAGCCGGTAGACCCGGCCGACGATGGGTTCGCTCTCCCAGGGGCCGGAGGCGGTGAAATAGACCGTGCCGTCCCCGGCCACGGTCAGATCGTTGGGTCCCTCGAAGGGCCGGCCGGCGCTGTCCTCGGCGTGGGTGGCGAGGGTTTCGCCCGTCGCCGAAACACGGACCAGGGTGCTTGCGTCGTAGCAGGTGACCAGGAACTCGCCCTCCGGGGTGGGCGCCACCGCCGCCGGGCCGCAGTCGTTCTGCTCCCAGAACACGCTGTTGGATTCGCCGTCCCAGCTCAGAATGGTATGGCCGCCGTACTCGGCGTAGTACAAGCGGCCGTCATGCCAGGCCGGGCCTTCGGGAAAACGCGCCTCGGCGTTGATGACCTCGGGTTCAGCGGCATGCGCCGCCACCGCCAACACCAGCGAACAGTAGATCATCATGCGCATTGTTGCTCTCCCCCTTTCGATCTTGCCCGCTGTCATTGAAGCACATTCGGCCGGCTTGCGCACCGACGAGCCGCGCCCGCATCGCCGGCTGTTATACTGCGGCTGCGACCAATATCCCGCAAGAGGAGATGACTCATGAAACCGAGAACGATACTCGGCGCGCTGCTGCTGCCCGCGCTATCGGCGGCCGCAGTCACCACCGCACTGGCTCAGGAACGGGTTCCCCCGATCGAGTTGATTACCACCACCGAAGCCTACGATCCGATCCGCTACGAGGCGGCTTACATCATCGCCGATGCCTGGCGCGAGCTGGGCCTGGAAGTCACCGTCCGGCCCACCGAGTTCCGCACCGCCCTGGATCGGCTCTACAGCCAGCAGGATTTCGATGCGGTGATACTGGGCTGGAGCGGCCGGGTCGATCGCCTCGACCCGCAGTTCTTCCTCGCCACCCTGGATTCGCGGCAATCCGGTCTGGGCGGGAACAATCCCGGCGGATACAGCAATCCGGACTATGACGCGCTGTACGATGCCCAGTCGCGGGAATTCGACAGCGACACGCGACGCGACCTGGTTCGGGAAATGCAGGAACTCTACATGCCGGACGCCCCGGTGGTGGTTCTGTTCCATCGCGACGAAGTGGTGGCCTACAATAACACCCGCTTCGAGAACCTCCCGGTGATGGCCGGCGAAGGGCTGTACAGCGAATGGACGCCGCTGGAGGCCCGGCCGCTGACCGACCGCACCCTGCTGCGCATCGGCGGCCCGCAGGAACCGGACAACGTGAACCCGCTGGCCTCCACCTCGGTCTGGGGCTGGAAGTGGATGCGCATGTACTACGACCGGCTGGTGCGCCTCAGCGCCGAGGTCGAGCCGGTGCCGTGGGCGGCGGTCGAGGTCAACGCGGTCGATGAAACCACGGTGGACGTGACGCTGCGCGAAGGCATGACGTTTCATGACGGCGCATCGGTGACCGCCGCCGACGTGGCCTTCACCTTCGACTACTACATGAACCAGGACTACGCCTATTTCAACGCCTATCTGGCGCCCATCGCCTCGGTGGAAGCCACCGGGGAACTGGCGGTGCGTTTCCATCTGAGCGAACCCTCGGCGCCCTTCGCCGTGGTCACGCTGTCGCAGATCCCGATCCTGCCCAAGCATATCTGGGAAACCATCGAGAATCCCGGCGATCTGGCCCCCGAGGACATCCCGACCATCGGCTCCGGCCCGTTCCGCTTCGACCGCTACGACCGCGGCGAATACATGAGCCTGGCGCGCAACGACAGTCATTTCGCCGCCGACGATATCGCCATCGAGGGGGTGGAGTTCATCATCTACGCCGATATGGAAGGCGTGTTCACCGGGCTGAGCACCGGTCAGATCGACATGACCGCCTGGCGCATGGAGCCCGGCCAGATCCCGCTGGCCGAGGCGCAGGACGATCTGACCGTGAGCAGCGTGCCGGATTTCGGCTATTTCCACCTGACCTACAATCTGCGCCGCGAACCGTTCGACGATCGAGCCGCGCGCCGGGCGCTGACCATGGCCATGGACCGCGAGCGCATGGTCAACGTGCTGCTCGACGGCCGCGGCGAAGTGGGCTCGACGGTGATCGCTCCGGTCAACGCCTACTGGCACAACCCCTTCACCGAGCGCTTCGACTACGACCTGGACGCCGCCCGGGCCGAACTGGAGGCCGCCGGCTACACCCGGGACGCCGAAGGCCGGTTGCTCAAGCCCTGATCCTCGATATCCCCCTCACCCTACCCTCTCCCTCCAGGGGAGAGGGAACCCAAGGTGTGTTCCACCGCGCTTCCGAACACTGGATCATTGACATCCTCTCCTCCCTGAAGGGAGGGGATTCCCGGCAGAGCCGAGAGGGTTGACGCTTCACGGACCGCTGCAACAAGGAGCCGAAGCTCAATGTTGACTGACACAGTCTCCACACGGTCCGCCGCGCGGTCCTGTCACCGTGTGCCCCACGGCGAGAATATTGCGCGCGGCGTTCTCGTCCCGGTCGTGGACGGCGCCGCAGTCGCAGGTCCACTGACGGACGGACAGCAGCATCTGCGCTTGCAACGTGCCGCAGGCCGAGCACAGCTTGCTCGACGGAAACCAGCGGTCGATCTTGACCGCGCGGCGGACCGCTACGGTCTTGCCGTGCATCGCGGCCTTGGTTTCGATGACCCGAATCGCCCTGCCGATACCGGCATCGCTCAGGCTGCGCGCCAAGCGGTGGTTCTTGACCAGGCCGCGCAGATTCAGGTCTTCGACACAAATC
>CAYMHN010000267.1:0-5446 GCA_964390235.1 uncultured Candidatus Competibacteraceae bacterium | reverse complement strand
ATCTCGCCGACCACGGTGCCGGTATCCGCGCCGCCGGCGAACTCGACCAGGGGTTCGCCGACCTGGATCACGTCGCCGGGTTCGCCATACAGCTTGCGGACGCGGCCGGATTCGGGGGCCGGGACATCGACCACGGCCTTGTCGGTCTCGACCGCCACCAGGGGCTGGTCGGCCCGCACCTCGTCGCCTTCCTTCACATGCCATTGGACGATTTCGGCCTCGCGCAGGCCTTCGCCCAGATCGGGCAGCTTGAACACGTTCATGCGTACTCCAGGACTTCGTGGACGGCGCGGGCGATGCGCTCGACATCGGGGATATAGGCCTGCTCCAGGCGCGGCAGCGGCATCACGGTGTCGTAGCCGGTGACCCGCCGCACCGGAGCGAGCAGCGACAGCAGGCCGTGTTCGGCCAGACGGGCGGCGATCTCGGCGCCGAAGCCGCCGCTATAGGCGGCCTCGTGGGCGATCACGCAGCGCCCGGTGCGGCCGACCGATTCCAGAATGCTGTCCATGTCCAGCGGTTTCAGGGTGGCGACATCGATTACCTCGGCGTCCACCCCTTCCCCGGCCAGTTGCTCGGCGGCGGCGAGGGTATCGTGCAGGGTGGCGCCCCAGCTCACCAGGGTGAGGTCCGAACCCTGGCGCAGCACGTAGCAGACATCCAGTGGCAGGGCCTCGCCATCGTCGGCGATTTCCTCCTTGAAGGCCCGGTACAGCCGGGTCGGTTCCAGGAACACCACCGGGTCCGGGTCGCGGATCGCGGCCAGCAGCAGGCCGTAGCCGCGGGCCGGTGAGGAGGGCACGACCACGCGCAGCCCCGGGATATGGGCGAACAGCGCCTCGACACTCTCGGAATGGTGTTCCGGGGCGCGGATCCCGCCGCCATTGGGCGCGCGCAGCACCAGCGGGCAGGACAGCCGCCCGCGGGTCCGGTTGCGCAGCCGGCTGGCGTGGTTGACGATCTGGTCGATGCAGGGGTAGATGAAACCGCTGAACTGGATCTCGGCCACCGGCCTCAGGCCCTGGGCGGCCATGCCCACGGCGATGCCGGCGATCAGGCCCTCGGCCAGTGGGGTGTCCATCACCCGCCGGGCGCCGAAGCGCTGCTGAAGGCCGACCGTGGCGCGGAATACCCCGCCGTTGACCCCCACGTCCTCGCCGAATACCACCACCCGCTCGTCGGCCGCCAGCTCGAAGGTCAGCGCCCG
The DNA here is from genome assembly GCA_964390235.1 of uncultured Candidatus Competibacteraceae bacterium. Classification (GTDB taxonomy): domain Bacteria; phylum Pseudomonadota; class Gammaproteobacteria; order Competibacterales; family Competibacteraceae; genus CAYMHN01. Next base: position 4,239 of record CAYMHN010000267.1, on the reverse strand, counting down.
GTTGATGGCTTCCACCAGGGTCAGCTCAGCCATAACCCGCCTCCCCTTGCAACTGCTCGCGCTGGCCGCGCAGCGCGGCCGGCAGTCGGGCGTAGAGGTGGTCGAACATCGCGGTGGGCGGTTCGGGAGGAATCGCGAGATAGGCCTTGACCGCGGCGTCGATCCGTTCGGCGCAGTCGGCATGCAGTGCCTTTTCCTGGCGCTCCGACCAGGCCCCGAGGTATTCCAGATGGCGCCGCAGGCGGCCTATCGGTTCCTCGCGCCGGTGCTGTTCCAGTTCCTCCTCGCTGCGATAGCGGCTGGCGTCGTCGGCGGTGGTGTGGTCCGACAGCCGGTAGGTCAGGGCTTCGAGCAGGGCCGGACCTTCGCCAGCCCGCGCCCGCTCCAGCAATCGCCGCACGACCTCGACCATGGCGATCACGTCGTTGCCGTCCACCTGCTCGCCGGGGAGGCCGGCGGCGATGGCCTTCTGGGCCAGGGTGGCGGAGGCACTCTGCCGGGAGCGCGGCACCGAGATCGCCCACTGGTTGTTGACCACCACGACCAGCACCGGCAGCTGCTCGATGCCGGCGAAATTCAAGGCCTCGTAGAAATCGCCCTTGGAGGTGGCGCCATCGCCGCAGGTGCATACCGCGACTCGGGCTTCGTCGCGCAGCTTGAAGGCGTAGGCCACGCCCATGGCATGCGGCAGCTGGGAGGCGATGGGCACGTTGATCGGGAAATCCTGGCGCTGCGCCCGGTAGGCCATGCCGCGCTCATCGCCGCCCCAGTACTGGAGGATCTCGGTCATGGTCACGCCGCGCGCCAGCAGGGTGCCGACATCGCGGTAGAATGGCACGAACACATCCTCGGGCCGCAGCACCGCGCCCAGTGCGGCGGAGACGGCCTCCTGGCCCAGGGAGGAGGCATAGGTACCGAGCCGCCCGGTGCGCTGCAAGGCGATGGCCTTGGTGTCGAAGGCGCGGGTCAGCACCATGGTCCGGTACAGAGGCGTGAGCGCGTCGGGGTCGCGGCCCCAGTCCGGTAGGTCGCCGACCGGCCGGCCGTCGAGGTCGAGGTGGCGGGTATGTTCGACCCGGAATTCCGCAATGGTGGCCATCGCTACACTCTCCTCCGCAAGAACCGGGTTTCGGTACCCGGTGTTTACGGCTTGGAGCGCGGGCGGATCGGGAAGTTTCCGCAGCTGAGCGGCGTATGCACTGTGGCGGACCGACGCCTTGAATTCGCGTAGCCATGACCGCCACCACGATCAGCAGCACGCTGCCCAGCACCCCGGCCAGCAGCCGGGTCAGGATGCTGCGGAAATGAGGCCGCGGCATGCGAATCTCCCCGATGTTCCAAGTGCAAGATCAAGCGTTTGCCGGCAGTATCCCAGATCGGGTGAAATTCGCAAAGCCACATTGCGCTTCGAACGTAGTCCATCAAGGTTTGTCGGGCTCAGATCAGGGGATAATCCCGCACTATCCGATAACGAACACCGCCGCCGGCCGATTCGGATACCATCAGACAGAAACGATCCACCCGCCACCCGCAGACCGGTGGCGTCAGAGCGGCCGGCGGCGGACCCGTCTTGCGAGCGAGCGTGACATGCGGCTGGAAGGGGCGCGGGTCGGGTACATACCCGCAGGGTTCCAGCGCCCGATTCAATCCCTGAACCAGGTCCGGCAGCTCCGGCGGTGACCGGCTCGGTCCGGCCCATAGCACGCGGGCGCGGGCGAAATAGCCGATTCGATCCACGACCAGCGTGAAAGGCGGTCCGCGCACCGACAGCGCGGCCTGCTCGAAGCAGACCTGCTCGGGGTCTCGGCGTGCTCCCAGAAAAGCCAGGGTGAGGTGGATATTGTCCGCCGGAACTCGCCGCCCGCCGCGTGTTGGCAGTTGCGATGCCCAGTCCGCCAGTGCCACCCGTTCGGCCGAGCCTGGCCGGAGCGCGAAGAACAGGCGATTCGAAGCATGGTCCATCAAACCGATTCCGTAGAGGAGGCCGAACGATTACAGTAACGAATTCTTGGATTCGCTGATTATGCTTGACGGATGAAACGTGAGCTACAGCCCTTCGATGCCGCGACCGTTGAACTCGGTGGCCAGCGGCTGATCGAGGCCAGCGCCGGCACGGGCAAGACCTATACCATCGCCGAGCTGTATCTGCGCCTGGTGCTGGAGCAGGGCTGTCCGGTAGCGCGGATTCTGGTGGTGACTTTCACCAACGCGGCCACCGCCGAACTGGCCGATCGCATCCGCAAACGGTTGGCCGAGGCACGCCGCGCGCTGGAGGTCGAGGCGTGCGACCGGATCAGCGACGCATTCGTCAGCCTGTTGGCGACCCGCTACCTGGACCAGCATCCCGACGCCGCGCTGGACGTGCTGCGCCGGCGGCTGGACAACGCCTTGCGCGGTTTCGACGAAGCGGCCATCTTCACCATCCACGGCTTCTGTCAGCGGGTACTGGCCGACCGGGCCTTCGAGAGCGGCATGGCTTTCGAGACCGAACTGGAGGCCGATTCCAGCGAGCGCCTGGCCGAGATCGTCGATGACTTCTGGCGGCGCAACTTCTATGTAGCCGAGCCCATGCTGGTCGACTGGCTGCTGGCCAAGAACTACAGCCCTGAGCAGCTGCTGCAAGACATCCGTCCGCATCTGGGCAAACCCTATCTGATGCTGCGCCAGGCCAGTCCGCCCGCGGCGCTGCGGGCACTGGAAACCGATTTTGTCGCGGCCTGGCAGGCGGTACACCAGGTGTGGACCGCGCAGCGCGACGGGGTGATACAGCTGTTGCGCGATGCCATGGAGCAGGGCGCGCTCCACGCCGGCCAGTACAAGCCCGAACAACTGCCGGAGTGGGTCGAGCAGCTGGATCGCTATCTGGCCGAGGAGCGCCCGAGCCCGAACCCGCCCGCGAAGTTCGCCCAGTTCACGGTTGGCAAGCTGAGTGGGGCGACGAAGAAGGGTCATGTCATACCGCTACACCCGCTGTTCGAACACTGCCAGACGCTGGCCGAGGTGCAGGCCGTCTTGCAGGCCGCCTATGAGGACAAGCTCCATGATCTGCGCGCCGAATTGCTCAAGTATGCCGACCAGCAGCTCGACGTCCGCAAGCGGCGCGACCAGGTCCAGTCCTATGACGACCTGCTGCTGAATCTGGACCATGCGCTGGACGATGCCACGCTGGGGCCGCAGCTGGCCAATGCCGTACGCAAGCGCTATCCGGTCGCCCTGATCGATGAGTTTCAGGATACCGATCCCGTGCAGTACCGGATCTTCCAGCGCATCTACGGCGGTTCCGACCGCCCGCTGTTTCTGGTCGGCGATCCCAAGCAGGCCATTTACAGTTTCCGCGGCGCCGACATCTTCGCCTATCTGGATGCCCATGCCGATGCCCTTCAGCGTCTGACCCTGACCCGCAACTGGCGCTCCACGCCCGAGCTGATCCAGGCGGTCAACACCTTGTTCGAGCAGCACGAAACGCCGTTTCTGCTGCCGGAGATCGCCTTCCATCCGGTCCAACCGGCACCCAGAGTGGATAAGCGGCCCCTGGTGATAGAGGGGGACAGTCCCGCCCCGTTGCGGATCTGGTTTCTGCATGATCCCGAGGCCAAGCAGGGCGTCATCGGCAAGGCCCGGGCGAACGAGCAGGTGACGCGCGCCTGTGCCGCCGAAATCGCCCGCTTGCTCAATCTGGCCACCGCGGAGCGCGCCACTCTGGGCGGCGAGCCGCTGCGGGGCGGTGATATCGCGGTGCTGGTACGTACCCATGCCGAGGGGACGATGATCCGTTCGGCCCTGCTGGGGTTGGGTATTCCCAGCGTCCAACGCAGCCGGGACAATGTGTACGCCTCCCCCGAGGCCGAGCAGTTGGAGCGGCTGTTGCTGGCGATCCTGGAGCCGGCCCGCGACGGATGGGTACGGGCGGCATTGGCGACCGAGCTGATCGGTTGCGACGCGGCGGCCATTCATGCCTTCGACGAGAACGAGCAGACTTGGGAGCGGCAGTTACAACACTTGCAGACCTTGCAGGAGCAGTGGCGGCGGCGGGGTTTCGCGCCGATGTTTCGGCAGGCGCTGCGGGTCTGGGGCATCGCCGGACGGCTGCTGGGCCTGGATGATGGCGAGCGCCGATTGACCAATCTGCTGCACCTGGGTGAGCTGTTGCAGAGCACCGCCATGCACGAGCGGCTGGCGCCCGAACCCTTGCTCGCCTGGCTAGCGGGTCGGCGTCGGGTGTATTCCGGCGAGGCCGAG
>CAYMHN010000266.1:0-5446 GCA_964390235.1 uncultured Candidatus Competibacteraceae bacterium | reverse complement strand
AAGCCCAGCGCACCGACGCGAGTCTCCGCTTCCTCCGAGTTCTCGGAATAACCCCGAGTTCTCGGGATAACCCTACATGTTGGTGTACCGCGGGGGGCCCGCCCGGACAACCGGTGCTCTGGTACCAGTATGCTCGGAGCCGCGGCCCATGTCCGACGCAAGGCCGTCGAGGGCGCCAACGGTCGCACCAAGACCGATGCTGCGCATAGCCGGTAGGGTGCGCACCGCGCACCCTACGGCCTACCGCACGCTCCCTTAAGCGGCCTCAAGTAACGCCGGACATCGCTCGAAGTCGGCCCTGTTCGAGGCGGCCGCCGCGCGCAGGCCGCACGCAGTAGCTGCACACCCTCGATACCGGTGCCAGCACAGTGCCATGCTATACTCCTGAGCCTTCGGCGTCGGGATCCTCACCGTGTGGCTGATCGGTACCTCACCGCTGCATCTGCTGTGGTGGTTTCCGCTCAGCCTGGTGCCGGGCGTGGTGCTGTTGACCGTACCCCTCGGGGTGCATTCGACCATGGCCTGCTTGGGTTTGCTGGCCGGCCTTGAGCCACAGCAAGCCTCATCTCACAAACGGCGGTGACTTCGGAGAACTTGGCACTGTCCAGTAATACAGTCCGTGACCCAAGCGAGGTTCGAAGAATCAGCCTCAAGCGGACTTTTCTGACTATACTTTTCATCGGCGACACGACCCTATAACTCGAAATCCGCTTGCGAGGAGTGACTCATGGCTTATACCAGCGAAGCGATCCGTAACATTGCCCTGATCGGGCACGGCGCCTCGGGCAAGACCACCCTGACCGAGGCGCTGCTGTACCGTGCGGGTGTCATCGGCCATATCGGCACGGTCGAAAAAGGCAATACGGTCTGCGATTACGACCCCCTGGAGAAAACCCATCAACACTCGCTGGAGACCGCCGTCGTCCAGTTCGAGCATGGCGGAGAACATATCAATCTGCTCGACACGCCGGGGTTTCCGGACTTCATCGGCCATGCCATCGATGCTCTGTCGGCGGTCGAGACGGCCGCCGTGGTGATCAACGCCCAGACCGGCATAGAAACGGTCACCCGGCGGGTGATGGAGCGTGCCGCCGAGCGCGGTCTGTGCCGGATGATCATCATCAACAAGATCGATGCCGACAACCTCGATCTGCCGGCACTGGTCGCACGCATCCAGGAGACCTTCGGCGCCGAGTGCCTGCCGATCAATCTGCCGACCGGGGGCGGCAGCGCGGTGGTCGATTGCTTCTTCAACGACTCCGGCGACAGCGATTTCGGCTCCGTGGCCGAAGTCCACACGGCGATCATCGATCAGGTGATCGAAATGAACGAGGAACTCATGGAGTTGTACCTGGAGGAGGGTGAGGACGTGGCGCCGGACAAGCTGCACGACACCTTCGAGTTGGCCCTGCGCGAGGGGCATCTGATTCCGATCTGCTTCACCTCGGCCCGCGACGGGGTCGGGATGGAAGAACTGCTGGAGCTGTTCGCCAAGCTGCTGCCTTCGCCGCTGGAAGGCAACCCGGAACCCTTTCTTTGCGGCGAGGATGAATCGGACGAAACCTTTACCGCCCATCCCGACCCCGAGGCCCATGTCATCGCCCATGTGTTCAAGGTGGCGATCGACCCCTTTGTCGGCAAGCTGGCCTTGTTCCGGGTGCATCAGGGCACGATCACCAAGGACACCCAGCTGTATATCGGCGATGGTCGCAAGCCGATCAAGATCGGTCATCTGCTGCGGGTGCATGGCAAGGAGACCAGCGAACTCCACCAGGCCATCCCCGGCGATATCTGTGCCCTGGCCAAGATCGACGAGATCCATCGCGGCGCGGTGCTGCACGATTCGCACGACGAGGACCGGATCCGCTTGCAGCCCCTGCCGTATCCGAAACCGCTGTTCGGTTTCGCCATCACTACCCAGAACCGTGGCGACGAACAGAAGCTCTCCGACACCCTGCACAAGCTGACCGAAGAAGACCCCTGTCTGGCCGTGGAATACAACCAGGCGACCCACGAGACCGTATTGCGCGGGCTGTCCGAGTTGCATCTGCGCATCACCCTGGAGCGCATGCGCGAGCGCTATCGGCTGGAAGTCGATACCCGGCCACCCAAGATCGCTTACCGGGAGACCATCAGCATGCCCGCCGAAGGCCATCATCGGCACAAGAAACAGACTGGTGGCGCCGGCCAGTTCGGCGAGGTGTTCCTGCGGGTCGAACCACTGGAACAAGGGATCGGTTTCGAGTTCGCCAGCGCGGTGGTCGGGGGCACGATACCGACCTCGCTGATCCCGGCGGTGGAAAAAGGCGTCCGCGAGGCCTTGCAGCAGGGTGCGATCGCCGGTTACCCGATCCACGACGTGCGGGCCGTGGTCTATGACGGCAAGCACCATCCGGTCGATTCCAAGGAGGTGGCCTTCTCCACCGCCGGACGCGAGGCCTTCTTCGACGCCGTGCGCAAGGCCAAACCCATCATCATGGAACCGATCGTCAGGATCCAGATCGAGGCCCCGGCCGATTCCATGGGCGCGATCACCGGCGATCTATCCAGCCGGCGCGGCCGGGTCAACGGTTCCAACACCGGCGCCAATGGCGGTATCGTGGTGGAGGGGCAGGTACCGCTGGCCGAGATCGACGGCTATGCCTCGCAACTGACTTCCATGACCGGGGGCGCGGGCAGCTACAGCATCGAGTTCAGCCATTACGAGGCCGTGCCCGGCGATATCCAGAAGCGGCTCACGGATGCTTATCAGCAGCACCGTCAGGAATAGCTCCATGAACACGCCGGTGTTTCTGCACTACGACCGGGCGATGCTGGATCGCGAGTACGACAACCGCGCCAAGGTGCCGGCGTTCCAGGATTATCTGGACCGCTGGTCGGCACGTAGTCGGCAGCTGCGGGACCGCCTGGAGGGTCGCTGGGACATCCCCTACGGCGACCATCCGGCCGAGACCCTGGATCTCTATCCGGCCATCGGCGATGAGCCGGCACCGGTGCAGGTGTTCTTCCATGGTGGTTACTGGAAAGCACTGTCCAAGAACGAGTTCAATTTCGTCGCCAAGGCCTTTCGGCCAGCCGCCACGGTCATCGTCGATTACGGGCTGATTCCCGCGGTCGGCATGGACGAACTGGTGCGCCAGTGCCGGGCGGCCCTGGCCTGGTTGTGGGAGCATGCCAGCGACTTCGGTCTGGACCGGGAGCGGTTCCATGTGTCCGGCCATTCGGCTGGCGGTCACCTGGTGGCCATGCTGCTGGCCACCGACTGGCCGGCGTTCCGGCTCGGACTGCCGGCCGATCTGATCAAGGGCGGCTGCGCCATCAGCGGGCTGTACGATCTGGAACCGATCCGCCTGTGCTATCTCAACCAGGAACTCGGTCTGGACCCCGCCACCGTGGAGCGCAACAGCCCGGTCCGGCTGGACCCGCGCAATGTCGCTTCCTTGCTGCTACCGGTCGGCGAGCTGGAAGGGTCGGAATACCGCCGCCAGTCCGAGGACCTGGCCAGCGCCTGGGGGCGCCGGGGATACTCCCCCGAGGTGCTGGTCATGGCCGGCCACGACCACTTTTCCATCGTCGATCAGCTCGACGATCCCGGCTCCGAGCTGAGCCGGACGATCCGGGCGCAGATGGGGTTGGAGTAGACCGCACGGTTCATGTCATCTCGGCCAGCCGGCGGTAAGGCGCCGGCTCGAAGAAGCGCTCTGCGGCCCGGTACTTGCGCTGTTCCGGGATGGGCACCGGCAGGCCCGGCTCCGTGCCCTGCTCGAAGGTCAGCTCGATCTTCAGGCCGTTGGGGTCATGGACGAACATCTGCCAGACCGGCGACCCCGCCATGTTCTGCTCCCGCCACTCCAGTCCATGGGCCGCGAAGCGCTCGCGAAAGGTCAGAAAACCCCGGGCGGTCAGGGCCAGGTGATCCATCACCCCGGTCTCGTTGTCGGTGGGCGCGCTGCCGTCCGGACCCTTGGCCGCCTCGCCGGCGTAGACATGGATCACCGCCTCGCCGCCGGGCAACGCCAGCCAGGCCCCGGGAAACTTGACCCCGGCGGGGCGCGGCACCTCGCGCAAGCCCAGCACCCGGGTGTAGAAGGCCACCGTGGCGGGAAGGTCGGCGGTGCGGATCGCGGCATGGAACAGTCCGGTGATCATCATGGGGTCTCCTGCGGTGAGGATCAGGGTAGCAGTACCAGGGGGCCGCTGGTGTTGCGGGCTTCGAGGTCGCGATGGGCCTCGGCCGCGGCGGCCAGCGGGTAGCGGTGGCGGATTTCGACCCGGATCATCCCCTTGCGCAGCGCTGCGAACACCTTTTCGGCGATCTCGCTCAGCGTCTCGCGCCGGGCCGTGTAGTGGAACAACACCGGCCGGCTCAGCGTCAGCGACTTGGCGCTCAGGGTCTCCGGGGCGATGGCGTCCAGCGGACCGCTGGCCTGGCCGTAGCTGATCCAGTGACCGCACAGGGCCAGCGCTTCCAAGTTCTCGGCCATGGCCGCGCGACCCAGACCATCGTAGATCACGTCGGCGCCCCGGCCATCGGTAGCGTCGCGTACTGCCGCCGCAAAGCGGTAATCGCGGGTCACGATGGGCAGATCGCAGCCGTTGGCACGCGCCAGCCTGGCCTTGTCCTCGGTCGAGACGGTGCCGATGACCCGGGCGCCCAGCGCCCTGGCCCACTGGCACAGCAGCAGGCCGAGCCCGCCGGCCGCCGCATGGATTAGCACGGTCTCGCCGGCGCGCACTCGGTGGGTACGGTGCAGCAGGTACTCGGCGCTCATGCCCTTGAGCAGCACCGCCGCCGCGGTCTCGTCGCCGCTGTCATCGGGCAGGGGCACCACTTGATCGGCCGCCAGGGTGCGCAGATCGGCATAGGCGCCAGGCGGGAGGCAGGCATAAGCCACCCGGTCGCCGGGCAGCAGATGGGCGACGCCCGGACCGATATCAAGTACCACGCCGGCGGCCTCCATGCCGATGGCCGCCGGTGGGTTCACCATCCGGTAGGCGCCGCTGCGCACGTAGACATCGATGTAATTCACTCCCACGGCGGTCTGGCGGATGCGTACCTCGCCGGGTCCGGGTGGCTGCACCTCGACCGGGCGGTACTCCAGCACCTCGGGTCCGCCATGTGCGGTCGCCACCACGGCATGACCGGACAGGATCTCGCCGCCACCGGTCGCCGGCGCGTCCGGGCGCATGCCGCCACGCCGCAGATAGGCCCGCAAGCCCTCGAAACCGCCCTCGTACACATTTCTGCCGACCAGTTCGGCGAATTCCCGCTCACGGCCGCGCGGCACGTCGAAAGTCGATTCCCAGTGCCAGAAGGTGCGGTCGCCATCGGTCACCGGCTTGAGCTGCACGGTAGCGACATAGCGCTGCATGGGCAGGGTGGCGTCCAGTATGCAGTAGGTGGAGACATGGTCCCGGTCGGACAAGGTCAGCAGCTGTTCGCGGA
>CAYMHN010000265.1:0-5464 GCA_964390235.1 uncultured Candidatus Competibacteraceae bacterium | reverse complement strand
CTTCTCGTGCACCTGCAAGCGCTGGGTCAGCAGATCGGCGGTCGGTTCGTCGCCGGCTTTCTCCGCCACGCCGAAGGCGCCCCGCGCGGTGCGCGCCACGGCCTCGTGGCCCTTGACCAGCAGGCGCACCATCTCCATCGCCTCGGGCACGTCATCGGTTTCCTCGATGGAACTCAGCCTGGAGAAGGCCTTGTAGCTCCCGGGAGCCGGATAACCCAGGGAGCGGATGCGTTCCGCGATCTCGTCCAGCGCCTGCCACATTTCCGTGTACTGTCCCATGAACATCAGGTGCAGGGTGTTGAACATCGGCCCTTCCACGTTCCAGTGGAAGTTGTGGGTCTTCAGGTACAGGGTATAGGTGTCGGCCAGCAGACGCGACAGCGCCTGGACGACCTGCTCGCGGTCCTCTACGTCGATACCGATATCGATCACCGGCGCCGCGGATGCGAGGATCTTGTCCGATTTCTTCTTGGCCATGGTGGACTCCGGAGTTTGCGGGAATGCATCCATGATATCGATAGTGCCTCCCGTCCACCAATCGTTTGTGCTCATCGCGTCCATAGGCAATCGCGATACCGCAGCGCCATCATCATCCGGTCAGGGACTCATCGACCAATATCCAACCGGCGGTGACGGCCAGCAGGGCAGCCATGGTGAAATTGAACGCCATCAGGATACGCGGGTCGCGCATCCGCGAGCGCAGGCGGTCGCCAGCCAGCGCCCATAGCGCGATGCAGGGCAGATTGATCAGCGCGCACAGCAGGGCCAGCCACAGGGCTGCGTCCCAACCGCCACCGGGTGGCAGGAACAGGACAGTGGCGTTGAGCACCATCATCCAGGCTTTCGGATTGACCCACTGGAATAGCGCCGCACCGAGAAAACCCAGGGGACGGGCATGGCGGCTGGATCCGGGGCTTCCGGCCCGCGTCTGCCGCCACGCCAGCCATAGCAGATAAGCGCATCCGACCGCGACCAAGGGCAGGCGGAAAGTCTCCAGCCATACCAGGACCCAGGCCAGCGCGCCGGCCGTGAGCAGAACCTGGATGCCATGGCCGGTGCTGACACCGATCAGGTGCGGCAGAGTGCGGCGAAAGCCGAAGTTCACGCCACTGGCGGCCAGCATCAGGTTGTTCGGTCCGGGTGTTACCGACATCGTGGCCACGTAGGTCATCAGCGGCACGTCGATCATCATGATCCCTAGCAGTATCGGGAAACCGGGATTACTGTACGCCGGATCGAGCCATGGATACAGATTCAAAATTTTCTTTTAATATAGGATACAGTTTCCAAGAAACACGGCTGTACCCCTCCGTTCAGAGACGAGCTGTGCCCTGACCATGTCGACTACCGCATCACCGCTCTACCAGTCCCTGGCCGACGAATTCCGCAAGGCCATGAGCGACGGTCGTCTGGCGGCCGGTGTACGCCTGCCTTCGGTGCGCGAGACCGCCCGCAGTCGGGGCGTGAGCATCAACACCGTGCTCGCCGCCTACCGCCAGCTGGAGGCCCGCGGTCTGGTCGAAGCGCAGCCGCAGTCCGGCTATTATGTCCGTTCCCGACTGGCCTCGCCGGCAGGACCGAATCTTGCCCGATCACCGGCATGGGCGAAATCCGCCGAGGCTGGAGTCCTGAGCCGAATCGCCACGGTCGTGGCCGCCCAGTCCAACCCCGACAACATCGATCTGTCGCTGGCCTGCCCGAAAGGCGTGGATTTCTATCCCGGCAAATCGCTCAGCCGCCTGGTCGCCGGGTTGGCCCGCCGCCGCCCCGAGCTGCTGACCGATTATTCCCTACCGCCCGGATCGCCACTGCTGCGGCGTGAGATCGTCCGCCACAGCCTGGATCTGGGCATGACCCTGGTGGCCGAGGATATCCTGCTGACCAATGGTTGCATGGAAGCCCTGCAACTCGCCTTGCGCGCGGTGACCCGACCAGGCGATACGGTCGGTCTGGAGTCGCCGACTTATTTCAACCTGATCCCGCTACTCGACCGTTTGGGCCTGAAGACAATCGAACTGCCGACGCATCCGGATATCGGGCTATCGCTGGATGCCTTGGAGCTGCTGCTCTCCGAACATCGGCTCCAGGCCGTGGTCGCGATGCCGAACGTGCACAATCCGCTGGGCACCGGCATGCCGCTCGCCGCCAAGCGGCGCCTGGCTGAGCTCGCCAATCAATACCGGGTGCCGATGATCGAGGACGCCCTGTACGCGGAGCTGCAATACACCACTCCGCTACAACCCACGGTAAAGGCCTTCGACCGCGACGGTTGGGTGATCGTCTGCTCGTCCTATACCAAGACCCTGGCGCCGGGATTCCGCATCGGCTGGCTGGAGGGCGGACGCTTTCAGCGCGAGCTGACCGAGTTGAAGTTCTGCTCCTCGGTCGCACAGCCGGCGCTGCTCGGCGAGGCCCTGGGCGTATTCCTGGAATCCGGGAGCTACGCCAAGCATCTACGCCGGTTGCGCCGCGCCTATGCAGGACAGACCGACCGCCTGCGCGGCCTGATCGACAGCGCTTTCCCGGAAGGTACTCGGGCCACCGAGCCCGCGGGTGGTTTTCTCGTCTGGGTGGAATTGCCGGAAGGCTGCGATGCCGACCGGCTGTTCGACGTGGCGCTGAAGCGCGGGATCAGCATCACACCCGGCAATCTGTATTCGCCATCCGGACGGCATGCCCGGCACATCCGGCTGTCTGCCTGCTACCCGTTCTCCGAGCGCTACATCCATGCGCTGATGACGCTGGGTGAACTGGCCGGACGTTATCGCGAATGATGCGGTTCGTTCCTCACCACATCCTACCGCCAACTGATGACGCTGGGTGAACTGGCCGGACGTTAGCAGGGCTTGCTTCAGAACCCGATGGAAGTCCCCCAACCCCAACCCTGGCCGTAGCCGCCGCCGAAGCCGTAAGGCCAGCGCATGCCGCCGCCGTAGCCGTAAGGCCAGCGCAGGCCGCCGCCGAAGCCGTAATCACGGGTGTAAAAGCCGAAGGGGCGCGGCCACCAGCCGCAGTGATAACAGACCGGCCGACGCAGTGGCGGCGGCGGACGTCGGGTCAGGGCCACGGGGGGAGGCACGTCCACCGTATCCCACAGAAAGTAGTCTTCGGCCCGCACCACCGGTCCGGCGACGGCATCGACCCGCACCGGTCCGGCGACGGTCAGCGGTCGGCCGGTGGCGAAGATTCCCGGATCGAATGTGGCGGCCAGTTCCACCAAGAACCGACCCTGGGCCACGGTTGCCGGATCGGGGCGGCCTTCGGCGGTCAGCGGATGCGCCTCGACCTCGATCCGCGTCCAGGGCGGGGTGTTGGCGACGGAAACGATGTGTCCACCCCACAGCACGGTTCGCTGGGCATGAGCACTCGGACTGGCGCGCACGCTCGCGGGTGTGGGATTGTCGGCCGGAGCGACGCTCAACCGGGCCGGAAGTCCGGTTTCCGGTCCGCGTTCCGGCACCGGCAACGGGGGAGTCGCGCAGCCGGCCAGCAGCCCCACCAGGAGCAGCGACGGCAGCCACCGGGAGATCGCCATGATCGAGCCTCTTAGCGACGGATGATACTGCGATTGTAACTCGATCCGGTTTACCATGTCGGTCATCAGAGTCGTCCGCAAGAGGATCGGAATGAAATTCGGAATCGGTCAAGCCGTCACCCGGATCGAGGATCAGCGCCTGCTGACCGGCACCGGGCGTTATACCGACGATCTGCCGGCACCGGATGCCGCGCGCATGGCGGTGCTGCGTTCTCCGTATGCCCATGCCGAAATTCGCGCCATCGATACGGCGGCCGCAACCGAGGCACCAGGAGTACTGCTGATCGCCACCGCCGCCGAGCTGGTAGCCGATGGCGTCCAGGACATCCCCTGCCTGATCCCGGTCAGGAACCGCGACGGCTCGCCCATGCACGAATCCCCTTGGCCGGCCCTGGCCCGCGAGCGGGTGCGCCATGTAGGCGAGCCGGTGGCGTTGGTGGTGGCCGAGACCCTGGACCAGGCCCGCGATGCCGCCGAGCTGATCGAGGTCGACTACGAACCGCTGGAAGCGGTGGCCGATCTGCGCGCCGCGCAGGGCGGGGATGCCCCGCAAGTCCGGGAGCAGGTGCCGGGCAACCGGTTGTTCGACTGGGTTTGCGGCGATGCCGAGGCCACCGCCGCGGCCTTCGCCCGCGCGGATCGCACGGTGACCGTCGAGCTGGTCAACAACCGGGTGATCGCCAATTCCCTGGAAACCCGCTGCTCGCTGGCCGAGTACCATGCCGAGCGCGACCGAGTGACGCTGTACAGTTCCACCCAGGGACCGGATTTCCTGCACGGCGTACTGGCCGACCGGGTACTGGGCTGGGGCAAGGAGGGGCTGCGCTGCGTGACCACCGATGTCGGCGGTGGCTTCGGCATGAAGGTATTCGTCTATCCGGAGCAGGTGCTGATCGCCTGGGCGTCCCGCAAGCTGCGGCGCGCGATCCGCTTCACCCCGGAGCGCAGCGAGTCCATGCAGAGCGATGTCCATGGCCGCGATCACCTGACTCGGGCCGAGGCGGCGCTGGATGACCAGGGGCAGGTCCTGGCGCTGCGGGTGCATACCTGCGCCAATATGGGCGCCTATCTGTCCAATTACGGCCCGTTCATTCCGACCGATTGCTGCGCGCCCATGCTGACCGGCTGCTACCGGATTCCGGTCCTGCACTACACCGTTCACGGCCTGCTCACCCACACCACCCCGGTCGATGCCTATCGCGGCGCCGGCCGGCCCGAGGCCATCTACGTGATCGAACGGCTGCTCGATGCGGTGGCCCGCGAGCTGGGCCTGAGCCCGGACCAGATTCGCCGCCGCAACTTCATCCCCCCGGCAGCCATGCCCTACCGCAATGCCTATGGTTGCGTCTATGACAGCGGCGAGTTCGAGACGGTCATGGACCAGGCCATGCAGTTGGCCGACTGGAGCGGGTTTCCGGCCCGCCGCGCCGAAGCCGAGTCACGCGGGAAGCTGCGCGGCCAGGGACTGGCCATGTATATCGAGCGCTGCGGCGGTGGCGCGCCGCTGCCGGCCCGGGTGGTGTTCAATGACGACGCTACCGTCACCGTGTACAGCGGCACCCAGTCCAACGGCCAGGGCCACGAAACCGCCTATACCCAGATCCTCAGCGAGCGGCTGAACATCGAGGCCGAACGCATCCGGGTGGTACAGGGCGACACCGATTTGACGCCGCCGGGCTATACCGGCGGCTCGCGCTCGATGCCGGTGGGCGGGGCGGCGGTGGCCGATGCGGCCGTGCGCATCATCGACAAGGGGCGGCGGCTGGCGGCCGACCGCCTGGAGGCGGGCGTAGAGGATATCGAGTATCTGGACGGCAACTTCGCCATCGTCGGCACCGACCGGCGCATCGAGCTGTTCGAGCTGGCCCGGCTGGCCCGCGATCCGGAAAATCTGCCGGAAGGCGAGACGCCGGGGCTGGACAGCGAGGG
>CAYMHN010000264.1:0-5474 GCA_964390235.1 uncultured Candidatus Competibacteraceae bacterium | reverse complement strand
AGGCCAAGGACAAGATCATGATGGGCGCCGAGCGCAAGTCCATGGTCATGAAGGAAAAGGAAAAGCGACTCACCGCCTACCACGAGGCCGGGCATGCCATCGTGGGGATGAGCGTGCCCTCGCACGATCCGGTGCACAAGGTGACCATCATTCCGCGCGGCCGGGCCCTGGGCGTGACCATGTTCCTGCCCGAGGAGGACCGCTACAGCTACAGCAAGGAGCAGCTGGAAAGCCAGATCTCCAGCCTGTTCGGCGGGCGGTCCGCCGAGGAACTGATCTTCGGCCATGAAGCGGTGACCACCGGCGCGTCCAACGACATCGAACGCGCCACCCAGATCGCCCGCAATATGGTGACCAAATGGGGGCTGTCCGAGCGCATGGGGCCGCTGGCCTATGGCGAGGAGGACGACGAGGTGTTTCTGGGGCGTTCGGTAACCCGGCACAAGAATCTGTCCGACGAGACCGCGCACTCCATCGACCAGGAAATCCGCACGATCATCAACCGCAACTATCAGCGCGCCGAGCAGATTCTCAAGGACAGTATGGACAAGCTGCACGCCATGGCCGATGCCTTGATGAAGTACGAGACCATCGACTCCGAACAGATCAAGGACATCATGGCGGGCCGCGAACCGCGCGAACCCAAGGACTGGTCGGAAAAGCAGGAACCGCCCAAGCCCTCGTCCGGTGCCCCGGTCGTCGATCTGGGCAAGAAGGACGCCAAGGGCGGCGGCACCATCGGCGGCCCGGCCGAGCAGCACTGAGGTTTTCCATCACCAAAATGCCCCGATCCTTGCGGATCGGGGCATTTTTTTTTACGCTGGCCGCCTCAGACCGACGAGATAACGGGCAGCGATGGCGGGTAAACGGTATTTCGGCACCGATGGCATTCGGGGCCGGGTGGGGGAGGCGCCGATCACGGCCGATTTCATGCTGCGGCTGGGCTGGGCGGCCGGCAAGGCGCTGCTGCATCAGGGGCGCAACAAGGTGGTCATCGGCAAGGACACCCGGATCTCGGGTTACATGTTCGAGTCGGCCCTGGAGGCCGGGTTGTCGGCGGCCGGGCTGAACATCGCCCTGCTGGGGCCGATGCCAACACCGGGCATCGCCTATCTGACCCGCACCCTGCGGGCCAGCGCCGGCATCGTGATCAGCGCCTCGCACAATCCCTATCCGGATAACGGCATCAAGTTCTTCTCCCATGCCGGCAGCAAGCTGGACGACGCCATCGAGCGGCGCATCGAAGCCCTGCTGGAGGAACCGTTGACCACCGTCGATCCGGCCCTGCTGGGCAAGGCGGAGCGCATCGTCGATGCGGCCGGCCGCTACATCGAGTTCTGCAAGAGCACGGTGCCGCCCCACCTGAGCCTCAACGGCCTGCGCCTGGTGGTGGACTGCGCCAATGGCGCGACCTACCATATCGCGCCCAGCGTGCTGACCGAACTGGGCGCCGAGGTGCTGCCGATCGGGGTGCAGCCCGATGGCTTGAACATCAACCTGAACTGCGGTTCCACCCACCCGTCCACCCTGCAACAGGCGGTGATCCAGCACGGCGCCCACCTGGGCATCGCTCTGGACGGCGACGGCGACCGGGTGATCATGGCCGACGACCGGGGGGAACTGGTCGATGGGGATGAACTGCTGTACATCATCGCCCGCCATCGCCGGGAAAGTGACGGGTCGCTGTCCCAGGTGGTCGGCACCCAGATGAGCAATCTGGGTCTGGAACTGGCGCTGGCCGAAGTCGGCATCGGCTTGCAGCGGGTCAAGGTGGGAGACCGTTACATCCTGGAGCGGCTGCTGGAGCAGGGACTGACCCTGGGCGGCGAAAGTTCGGGCCATGTCATCTGCCTGGACAAGACCACCACCGGTGACGGCATCATCGCAGCGCTGCAAGTCCTGACCGCCCTGGTGCAAAGCGGCAAGAGCCTGCGCGAACTCCGTGCCGATCTCTACCTGTATCCCCAGCACCTGATTAACGTGCCCCTGCCGCGGCGCATGGACCCCAGCGATCAGCCCGCCGTCCGGGACGCGGTGCGCGCCGTGGAGGCGCAACTTGGCGAACGGGGCAGGGTGTTGCTGCGACCCTCGGGTACTGAACCCGTGGTCCGGGTGATGGTCGAAGGGCGCGATGCAACCGAAGTCGGTCTACTGGCCAGACAACTGGCGGATGTGGTGACTCGGGCGGTTTCCGCCTGATGGCAATGGGAGAAGCGTGGATGCGTTCCAGCCTGGTGATCGGCAACTGGAAAATGAACGGCTCACTGGACAGCGTGCGCCGCCTGCTGGCCGATATCCGGCAGGGTTCGGCCGCTGTCGACATCGAGCTGGTAGTGCTACCGCCCTATGTATACCTACCCGAGGCGGCGGCGCTGCTGGCCGGCGGGCCGGTGCTGTGGGGGGCGCAGAATCTGTCCGAACATGCCGCGGGCGCCTACACCGGTGAAATCGCCGGCGCCATGCTCAGGGATTTCGGTTGCCGCTACGTGCTGGTGGGGCACTCCGAGCGGCGCAGCCTGTACGGGGAAACCAGCCAGCGGGTGGCCGACAAGTTCCTGGCCGCCCGGGCCGCCGAGCTGATTCCCGTGCTGTGCGTGGGCGAGTCTCTGGCGGAACGCGAGCAGGGCATGACCGAAGCAGTCGTTTCCGAGCAGCTGGATGCCGTGTTGTCGCGGGCCGATACCCTGGTGCAGGTGGTCATCGCCTACGAACCGGTCTGGGCCATCGGCACCGGGCAGACCGCCACACCGGAGCAGGCCCAGGCGGTCCATGCATTCATCCGTAGCCGGATCGCTGAACATGATGCTACAATCGCACGTTCGATACGGCTGCTCTATGGGGGCAGCGTAAAGGCGTCCAATGCCGGGGAGTTGTTTCGGCAACCGGACATCGATGGCGGCCTGATCGGTGGCGCATCGCTGGACGCGGACGAGTTTTTGGCTATCGCCGGAGCGGGTAGAGTCCCGACGGGTGAGTCTAGGGTGGACCAACCAGACAACTGATACATGCACACTGTATTCTTGGTACTTCATATTCTGATCGCCGGTTCCCTGATCGCGCTGGTACTGTTGCAGCAGGGCAAGGGAGCCGACGCCGGAAGCGGTTTTGGCGCCGGCGCTTCATCCACGGTGTTCGGTTCGCGCGGATCGGGTTCGTTTCTGACTCGGATCACGGCGATGCTGGCTACCGGATTTTTCCTGAGCAGCCTGCTATTGGCCTATTTCGCGACCCAGGTTCAAGGTCCGGGGAGCGTGGTCGATCGCATGGCTCCCATCATCGAACAACCGATCAGTGACGTGCCCGTGCCCATCGTGTCGCCGCCCGCGCAACAAGATGTACCGTCGGCGCCGCCGTCACAGTAAACTTGTCTTCATGCCGATGTGGTGGAACTGGTAGACACGCTATCTTGAGGGGGTAGTGGCGTAAGCCGTGCCGGTTCGAGTCCGGCCATCGGCACCAATTGACAGCAGCAATCTCCTCTCCCGCCAGGGGAGAGAAGCTCCAGGGAACGGGTTGTTTCGGCGGAAATCGCCTTGGTGGTTCCGGTTTTCAACCGCGGCCCGTTCGCTGGGATGGACCGCCACAGAGAGCATGATCATGCTGGAAAACTACCTGCCGGTGCTGATTTTTCTGATTATCGGCCTGGGAATAGGCGGGGTGCTGCTGGTCCTGGGCTTTGCGCTCGGACCCAACCGTCCCGACAGCGAAAAGCTGTCACCCTATGAATGCGGTTTCGAGGCGTTCGAGGATTCGCGCATGAAGTTCGACGTGCGTTATTACCTGGTTGCCATCCTGTTCATCATCTTCGATCTGGAAATCGCGTTTCTCTTCCCCTGGGCGGTATCCCTGGATGTCATCGGCCTGGCCGGTTTTCTGGCCATGGCGCTGTTTCTGGCGATTCTGGTCGTCGGTTTCATTTACGAGTGGAAGAAGGGGGCGCTGGAATGGGAATAGAAGGCGTTCTTGAGCAAGGCGTGGTCACCACGACCGCCGACAAGCTGATCAACTGGGCCCGTACCGGTTCGATGTGGCCGATGACTTTCGGTCTGGCCTGCTGCGCGGTGGAGATGATGCATGCCGGCGCCGCGCGCTACGATCTGGACCGGTTCGGGGTGATTTTCCGAGGCAGTCCGCGTCAGTCCGACGTGATGATCGTCGCTGGCACTCTGGTCAACAAGATGGCCCCGGCGCTGCGCAAGGTCTACGATCAGATGGCCGAGCCGCGCTGGGTGATTTCCATGGGCTCCTGCGCCAATGGCGGCGGGTACTACCATTACTCCTACTCGGTGGTGCGCGGCTGCGACCGGATCGTGCCGGTCGATGTCTATGTGCCGGGTTGTCCGCCGACCGCCGAGGCCCTGCTGTACGGCATCATCCAGTTGCAGAACAAGATCCGCCGCACCAATACCATCGCCCGTTGATGACCTCCCACCGAGCACCTGCCATGAGCGAGTCCTTGCCGACCCTGCTGGATCAATTGCGCGAGCGATTCGGCGATGCGCTGGCCGCGAGCCGGCTGGATCGGGCGCAAATCACCGTGGAGCTGCCCGCGGAACGGGCGTTGGAGGTGTTCACCGCGCTGCGCGACGAGTTCGGCTTCGAACAGCTGATGGACATCGCCGGGGTCGATTACGCGGCCTATGGCAAGGAGGAATGGGCCACCCAGACCACCACCTTCACCGGGTTCAGCCGCGGCGTGGAGCCGACCAGCACCGGCCGGGCCGCCAGTGTGGTGCGCCGCTTGGGCGAGCAGGCCGACCCTGCACGGCGCTTCGCTGCGGTCTATCAGCTGCTGTCGATATCCCGCAACCAGCGGCTGCGGGTGCGGGTTTATTCACCGGATGACGAATTGCCGGTGATCCCCTCGGTGATGGGGATCTGGGCCTCGGCCAACTGGTACGAGCGCGAGGCCTTCGATCTTTACGGTATCGTGTTCGAGGGCCACCCGGACCTGCGCCGGATTCTCACCGACTACGGCTTCGTCGGTCATCCCTTCCGCAAGGATTTCCCGTTGATCGGCAACGTCGAGATGCGCTATGACCCGGACAAGGGCCGAGTGGTGTACGAGCCGGTCAGTATCGAACCGCGGGTGCTGGTGCCGCGCGTGATCCGCAAGGATCACCGTTATGCCCGGCCCGGCGAGGAGACCGACCGTGCCTGAGATCCGCAACTACACGCTCAACTTCGGCCCCCAGCATCCGGCGGCGCACGGCGTGCTGCGGCTGGTGCTGGAGATGGACGGCGAAGTGATCCAGCGCGCCGACCCGCATATCGGTCTGCTGCACCGCGCCACCGAGAAACTGGCCGAGTCCAAGCCGTTCAATCAGTCCATCGGCTACATGGACCGGCTGGACTACGTGTCCATGATGTGCAACGAGCACGGCTACGTCATGGCCATCGAGCAGTTGCTGGGCGTGGAACCGCCGCTGCGCGCCCGGTACATCAACGGAAGAGCGTCGTGTAGGGAAAGTGTA
>CAYMHN010000263.1:0-5476 GCA_964390235.1 uncultured Candidatus Competibacteraceae bacterium | reverse complement strand
AAGTGGTAGTGCGAGCCGACCTGGATCGGCCGGTCGCCGCTATTGGCCACAATCAGGCTGAGGGTGCGGCGGCCGGCGTTGAGTTCGATCTCGCCGTCCTGGATGAAGGTTTCACCGGGAATCATGTTTGCTCCTTTCAGACGATGGGATCATGGACGGTGACCAGCTTGGTGCCGTCGGGGAAGGTCGCCTCGACTTGCACTTCGTGGATCATCTCGGGCACGCCGTCCATGACTTCGTCGCGTGACAGCAGGGTGCGGCCGTAGCTCATCAGATCGGCTACCGTGCAGCCGTCACGGGCGGCCTCCAACAGGGCGGCCGAGATATAGGCCAGGGCTTCCGGATAGTTCAGTTTCAGGCCACGAGCCTTGCGCCGCTCGGCGACCAGACCGGCGGTGAAGATCAGCAGCTTGTCTTTCTCGCGAGGCGATAATTCCATTGTTTGACTCCGATGATCAGGTAAACCAGACCCGCGGCGGGCAGGCGGGCTGTCCGCTAAGGGCGGGACGCAGCAGTGTCCAGGCGTGCTGGAACAACCGCCGGCCGGTGGCGGTCGAGGAACCCAGGTAGCGGCAGACCAGCACCCCGTCTAGCCGGGTGATGCTGAAACCGGAATTCTCGGTCATGAGCGGCCGCAGGGTGTCGATGACGTCATCCGGGATCGGACTGCACAGCAGGGTACCGAAGACCGGTTGTCCGGCCAGTCCCCAGGGAGCGTTCATGACCGGTGCATCCCCGGTGAGGCGATTACGTTCCATGAGCAGCGGTCGACCATCGCGCCACAGTTCCAGCCGCAGATCGACGGCCCCGCTGGTGAAGGCTTCCTCCGCCGCCGGGCGACCCAGGCAAT
Organism: uncultured Candidatus Competibacteraceae bacterium; assembly: GCA_964390235.1. Taxonomy (GTDB): domain Bacteria; phylum Pseudomonadota; class Gammaproteobacteria; order Competibacterales; family Competibacteraceae; genus CAYMHN01. The sequence goes on along the minus strand of CAYMHN010000263.1, from coordinate 4,626 downwards.
ACAGTTCCCAACCGATGAAGGCGGCATCGCCATCGAGATCGATCCGGCTCAGGCTGGACAAGCGGGCGCCGGCATACAGAATCGATTCCTGCGGCAGCCATTCCAGCAGCGCGCCCGATCGGACGCGCAGATTCTGGGTCTGCTGCGCCCATCGGCCTGCGCTGCGGTAGAACTTGCCCGCCGCCGGGGTGGTGAGCAGGGCGCGGCTGTGCGGGTCGAGCTGTACCTCGATGCCCAGTTCGTCGCCACCGACCACGCCGCCAGGCGGGTGCAGGATATAGACCTGACAACCGTCGCCGACCTGAAAGGGTCGTTGCACTTGCAGCGGTCCCCGATGCCGGCGCTCGATCAGCCGGGTGCGATCGCCTTGCCGGGCGAAGCGCAGCTGCAACTCGGCGCACCAGCCCGGACGGGCGGAATGGGTGGCGGTCAGCTCGATAGGCTCACGGTACACGGTCGGTGCGCCGCTGTAAGGCCCCAATATGGTGCAATGCGCTATTGTAGGGCTCAGCCGGTCAGGCCGAGCAGCAGGCCCGCTGCGGCGATCGCGCCTCCGCTGGCGCGCACCCAGATCGGTTGCAGGCGCCGGGCCGCCAGACCGATGGCGACGCCGATAGCGTGCAACAGGGCCGTGGCCAGGGCAAAGCCCAGTCCGTACCCCAGCGCGCCAGCCGTCGCCGGCATTTCCGCGCCATGGGCATGGCCGTGGAAAAAGGCGAACAGGCTGACGATGACCACGCTGGCGATCAGCGGTAGTCTGGCATTCATGGCGATCAGCCCGCCGAGCACGATGACCGAGCCGACGATGCCGAATTCGACGATGGTCAGTTCCGGGCCGAACAGGCCGATACCGCCCGCGACCAGCATGGTGGTGACGAAGGCCAGTGGCAGCGCCCACAGCGCCCGGCCGCCCAACTGCACCGCCAGCAGGCCGACGGCCACCATGGCGAGCACGTGGTCGGCACCGGCCAGGGGATGGGCGAAACCGGAACCGAAACCCGCGGTGGAACTGACGCCGGTATGGGCATAAGCCGCGGTGCTGATCAGGATCAGGGCGAACAAGGACAGGACGCGTAGCATCGGTGGGTCTCCCGCTATGGTATTCGTCCCAAGCTACAGCAAGTGCTGTGCCAGCCCGATCAAGCAGCGGGTCCGCCGTGGCCGCGCGCCACTGGTGGCACGTAGTGTTCCAGATCCTCCTCGCCAGGGTGCACGGTGCGGCCCAGTTCGGCCGAGCGGTACAGCGCCATCAGTATCTCCACCACGGCCACGCCGTCGGCGAAGGTCTCGATCGGGGTCTCGCCCTTGCGGAAGCACTCGACCATGTGGCGGTTCTCGTCGGTGTAGCCGTAGACACCGGCTTCGTCCTCCAGCACCGGCATCAGACCCTGCTCGGCGTTTTGCTTCTCGACCAAGTCCTCGCCTTGTGTCCCGGTTACCGCGCGTGACATGAACACCTTCAGTCCGGTATTGAGCGAGCTGAACTCCATGGCGTATTCAGGACCCAGCAGTTCGAGCTGGATGCGCAACCCGGCGCCGACATAGGCCCAGGAAGTCGTCGCCTCGATCATCACTTCCCGGCCTTGCGGGTCCTCCAGCGTCAGAGTGGCGCGGGCGAAGTCCTCGGCCGGCCGACGGCTGTAGTCCACGGCCTCGCCCATCATCCGCTTGAGCCTTTGTATGTATTCCGGGCGAGTCCATTTCAGATTGGCCACCGTGCCGTTGACCGATTTCAGCCTCAGGCTGTCACGTCCGGCGCCGGGCTCGGTCAGCATGAACCGCGCCACTTCCACGCTGTGGCACATCATGTCCGACAGCACGCCACCACCTTGCTGATCACCTTGCCAGAACCAGGGTTCGTGCGGGCCGCTGTGCTCCTCGGCGGCGCGGGCGAGATAAGGGCGACCGGTGGTCGGCACGGCGCGCCGCCAGATGATCTCCTTGCCGCGCTGAACGGCGGTGGAGAACACCTGGTTTTCCAGGTAACCGTGGTTGAGGCCGGCGTCCTCGGTCAGTCTCAGCACCTCGCGTGCCTCGGCCAGGGTGCGGGCCAGTGGTTTTTCGCAGGCCACCGCGAATACCTTGGAGGCACCGGACTTGACCGCCCGGTGGATGGCGCGCATCACCTCGACCCGGGTGTGGTTGGGCGACAGGATCCAGATCGCGTCGAGATCGGCGCCGAGCAGCGCGTTCAGCGATTCGTGGGCCGTGCACGGCCCCAATTCCAGGGCGTTGGCGGTTGCGGCCAGGCGCTCTCGGCTGGCCGGCGTCGGACTGTAGACCCCGACCACGCTGGCGTTGCGTACACCGAGCAGCGCCTTGAGATGAAAATGAGCAATGAAACCGCTGCCGATGAAACCGATGTGCAGAACGGGTTGGGGTAGGCTCATGGGCGGGGTGCTCCTCTGGGTTCGTATCAGCTCGGTGCGGGGCCGGTCGAGGTCCGCACCACGAGTTCGGTGGGCAGAATCAGGGTCTGCACGGGCGGTGGTCGGCCGGCCAGCAGTTCGGCCAGCATGGCCATGGCCTGCTCGCCGATGGTCCGGCGCGGCTGACGCACGGTGGTCAGCGCCGGATGGAATGCGCCGGCGAACACGATGTCGTCGAAGCCGACCACCGAGACATCTTCGGGCACGCGCAGCCCCCGGGCGCGTATTTCGTTGATCGCGCCGAAGGCCATTTCGTCGTTGGCGGCGAAGATCGCCGTCGGGCGGCGCACCGTCGGCCGCCTGTCTAAACCCAGCAGCCGGTGCGCCGCGGTATGGCCGGAGCGCAGACTGTAATCACCGGCGACCACATACGGTTCCAGCTGGGGCAAGCCGGCTGCGGCCAGCGCATCCCGGTAGCCCTGGAGACGGTCCTCGCTCAAGGTGGCCGGCATCGGGCCGGTGATATGGGCGATGCGCCGGTGGCCCAGCCCGATCAGGTGTTCGACCGCGGTGCGCGCGGCAGCGATATTGTCGATGCGCACCGTGGGCAGAGGCAGGGTACGGAAATATTCCAGCGTCACCACCGTGGGTGGCAACTCGGTCGCGGCCATGCCCTCCGGCAGCTGGCCGGTCATCAGTAACAGACCATCGGCGTGGTGGGCACGCACCATGTCGACATATTGCCGTTCGCGCAGCGGATCATCGCGGGTGTTGCCCATCACCACATTGTAGCCAAGTTCATGGGCACACTGTTCTATTCCACGGTAGATGTCCAGGTAGAACGGATTGGCGATGTCGCGCACCACCAGGATCACCATGCGGGTTTCGCGCCGACGCAGGCTGCGGGCGGCGGCGTTGGGTAGATAGCCGACCCGGGCCACCGCCGCCATCACCCGTTCGCGGGTCTCGATGGTGACCAGATCCGGCTGCTTGAGCGCGCGCGAGACGGTGGCGGTGGACACCCCGGCCAGGCGCGCGACGTCCTTCATCGTGCCCATCAGCCGCGTAGGCCTTTCTGCCGGCCGTAGACCAGCATCAGCAGCAGCAGGGCCAGGCCGAAGATGATCTGGCGACCGAAGGCTTCCAGATTGAGGGTGGTGAGAATGCTCTGCAACAGCACCAGCACGATGGCGCCGGCCACGGTGCCGGTATAGCCTCCGGTGCCGCCGGCCAGCGAGGTGCCGCCGATCACCACGGCGATGATCGAGGGCAGCATATAGGGTTCGCCGACCCCGATGAAGGAACTGCCAGTATAGCCCAGCAGGCACACCCCGGTGAGCCCGGCGAACAGTCCGGACAGAGCGAACAGCAGCGCCCGCACCCGCCAGACCGTCACGCCGTTCAGGCTGGCCGCCTGCTGGTTGCTGCCGATGAGATAGATGCGCAGGCCGAAGCCGGTGCGGCGCAGCAGCAGCGTCATGCCGATCGCCAGCGCCAGCCAGAACAGCAGGATGCCGGGAATCCCGAACAGCAGCGACTGATTGACGAAGCCGCGCAGCAGCGGCGCGGCGTTGCCGGAGGGGATGCCGCGGGTCAGCACCACCAGCGCGCCCTGCAGGACCACCATCATGCCCAGGGTCATGACCAGCGGTGGGATCCGCAGCAGGGTCACACCCAGGCCGTTGAGCAGGCCGATGGCGAAGGTCACCGCCAGGGTGATCGCCAGCGCCGGCAGCAGCATGGCATCGCTGCCTTGCATGAGATTGCCGGCGATCACCGCAGCCAGCGAAATCATCGCCCCCACCGATAGATCGATGCCTTCGCGCCCGCCCAGGATCACCAGATTCTGGCCGGCGGCGACGATGCCGAGCAGGGCGGCGATGGTGAGCTGACTGATCAGCTGGCGCGGGCTGGCGAAGCCCGGCGACAGCCATTCCCCCAGTGCGACCAGCAGCACGATGGCCAGGCAGGCCAGGGTCAGCGGCCGGCGGTACCAGTCGCTGCGCTGCAGGGTGACGGTAGCCGTCGCCATGCTCAGCGTCTCGCGAACAGCACGCCGCCGGCCAGCGCCGCCAGCACGATCAGTCCCTGCACCAGATTCTGATATTCGAACGGCAGTCGGGCGAAGAAGATGAGGTTGTTGATCAGCCCCAGGATCAGCGCCCCGAATACCGAACCCAGCGCCCCGCCCACGCCGCCGCTGAGCGCCGTGCCGCCCAGCACCGGGTACAGGCGCATCATCAGGAACAGGCCTGCC
>CAYMHN010000262.1:3544-5481 GCA_964390235.1 uncultured Candidatus Competibacteraceae bacterium | reverse complement strand
GACTACGATGACGATACTTCCGCCGAGTTCGAGAGCTACTCAGGCTTGGTGCGAATCGATTTGACTGAACAGCTCGGTGTGTTCGGCGAAGTCGGTCGCGATAGCGATGACTTCGATCGGATCGACCAACAATCGAGTCCCTCGGGTAACTTCTGGCGCACGGGCGCGATCTGGACACCGACGACCCGTACCCGGATCGAGGGGTTTTACGCGGATCGCTACTTCGGCAGCTTTTTCGGCGGCTCCTTGCGGCACCGGTTTCGGTCCAGCACCTGGGCCCTGGACTATCAGGAAGAGGTGAGCACGGGGTCGCGCATAGTGCCCGGTCTTGTCGGACCGCCGGGGTTTGGCGAAGAGGATCAGTCATTCCTGAACGAAGGCGGTGATCCGCTGTTCATCGACAGCGATTTTCCGGCCACGACTACGGAGGCGTTTCTCCGCCGTCGCGCGACCCTGGCCGTTCAGGGTCAGCGCGCCCGCATCGGCTGGGGGGTTCGGGTATTCCGCGAGGAGCGCGATTACCAATTTTCCGAGCGGGACGAGACCGTGACCGGCGCGGGTTTCGGCCTGAGCTACCGGCTTGCGCCGCGTACCCGGCTGATAGGCAATTACGATTGGTTGCGCACCGAGGGCCAGGACGATCTGGGCACGGAACACAGCCAGCTCGCTCGCCTGGGTTTGGTGCATGATCTCGGTCCCCGCACGGCGCTGTTCGCGGGTTATCGCTTCGTGGACAGCGATGGGGTTGACGGGGGGGAGGAACCCTATCGAGAAAATCGAGTGACCCTGTTCTTTACCACCCTGTTCTGACGGTTCCATGTACGAATCCTACTACGGGCTCTCAGGCAAGCCGTTCCGGCTCACCCCGGACCCGCGCTTTTTTTTCGGCAGCCGCGGGCACAAGCGTGCATTGGCCTACCTGCGTTACGGGCTCGGTCAGTCCGAAGGCTTTATCGTCATTACCGGAGAGATCGGTACCGGAAAAACCACCCTGGTGCGCATGCTGTGCGAAGACCTGGCCCGGGATGAATTCGTCATCGCCCAGATCGTCACCACCCAACTCAATGCCGATGACACGCTGCGCATGGTGGCCAAGGCTTTCGACATCGACATCGAATCCGCCGGCAAGGCCGTGCTGCTCTCCCGGATCGAGACGTTTCTGGCGCGGCAGGCACGCAGTGCCCGGCGCGTGCTGCTGATCGTGGACGAGGTGCAGAACCTGTCGTATGAAGCCCTGGAAGAGCTGCGCATGCTGTCCAATTTCACGATTGATGGCCACCCGGCCTTGCAGAGTTTTCTCCTTGGTCAGGCCGATTTCCGCCAGACCCTGCAAGTCCCGCAACTGGAACAATTCCGGCAACGGGTGATCGCGGCCTGTCATCTCAATCCGCTCCGGCCCGAGGAGACCCGCACCTATATCGAGCATCGCCTCAAGCTGGCGGGTTGGACCGATTGCCCGCGGTTCGAGGAGGCCGTATTTGCCGATATCCACCAGCTGACCAACGGCGTCCCGAGGCGGATCAACACCCTGGTCGACCGCATCCTGCTGTTCGGCTTTCTGGAAGAGCGCAAACTGATCGATGCCGGGATGGTGCGGACCGTCGCGGAAGAATTGGCCAACGAGATGCGGGTGGATGGCGGCGGCGCCTCCTCCCGGCCCGAAAACCCGTCCACGGCGCTGCTGGACAATGAATTCGTCTCCCTGAACGATCTGCATACCCGGGTCGCCGCACTGGAACATCAGATTCATGCCCTCAGTTCCTCCCTGAACAAGGTCATGGCCGCCTTGCGCGGAAAAACCTCCACGGTGAACCGATGAGCATGGTGAAAGAGAACCCCGCAACCCCGGTGATCAATGCCATGTCGGTGGATGTGGAAGACTACTTCCAGGTGTCCGCCTTCGAACGTTATATCCGGCGCGCTGACTGGGAGCACCT
>CAYMHN010000262.1:0-3534 GCA_964390235.1 uncultured Candidatus Competibacteraceae bacterium | reverse complement strand
TACGCGGCCAACGTCGAGCGGATCCTCGAACTGTTCGAGCGTCGTCAGGTCAAGGCCACGTTCTTCATGCTGGGCTGGATGGCCGAGCGCTATCCCGGCATGGTACGTCGCATCGTCGAGGCCGGGCACGAGTTGGCCAGCCACGGTTACGAACATGTCCGGGTCGTCAAGCAGACGCCGGCGGCCTTCCGAGCTGATGTCATCCGTACCCGGCAACTGCTCGAGGACATCGGTGGCTGCGCGGTGCTCGGTTACCGTGCCGCCAGCTATTCCATAGGCCGGGACAATCTGTGGGCCCTGGATGTACTGGCCGAGACCGGTCACCGCTATTCGTCCAGTATCTACCCGATCCGCCACGATCTCTACGGCATGTCCGAAGCTCCCCGCTTCGCCTTCACGCCGGCCACCGAGTTCGACCGTGGCGGTACGCTGCTCGAAGTACCGATCACCACGGTCGAACTGGGCGGGCGCAACTATCCTTGCGGGGGCGGTGGCTATTTTCGGCTGTTCCCGTATCACCTGTCGCGCTGGGCCCTGCGTCGGGTCAACCAGCATGATCGCCAGCCGGCGGTGTTCTATTTCCATCCCTGGGAGATCGACCCCGAACAACCACGCCAGCAGGGCATAGGCGTCAAGACCCGGGTCCGGCATTACCTCAACCTGACCCGCATGGAACGCCGGCTCGACCGCCTGCTGGGTGATTTTCGCTGGGGGCGCATGGATAGCGTGTTTCTCGAACGGATGACACCATGAAGGCATCCGTGCGGCGCCTGGATGCTGCCCGGGGGGCGGACTGGGATGCTTTTGTCGAAACCTGTCCGCAAGCGACCTTTTTCCATCGCGCCGGCTGGCGTACCGTACTGGAACAAGCCTACGGCCATGCGACCCATTATCTTTACGTCGAGCGAGCAGGGCGCATCACCGGGGTGCTGCCGCTGGGGCATATCCGCAGCCGGCTGTTCGGCAATGCCCTGGTCTCGACCCCGTTCTGCGTCTACGGCGGGGTGGCCGCGCAGGACGATGCCTCGGCGCAAGCGCTGGAAGCCGCGGCCTGCGATCTGGCCGCCGAGCTACGGGTGGATCATCTCGAACTGCGCAATCGCGAACCGCGCAATCCGGACTGGCTGGGCAAGGATCTCTACGTCACCTTCCGCAAGGCCATCGATCCGGAGCCGGAACAAAACCTGCTCGCCGTACCCCGCAAGCAGCGCGCCATGGTGCGCAAGGGCATCAAGCATGGCCTGCAAGCGCATATCGATGACGAGGTCGATGCCTTTTACGCCATCTACGCCGACAGCGTGCATCGGCTGGGCACGCCGGTGTTTCCGCGCCGCTATTTCCGCCTGCTCAAGGCCGTTTTCGGCGAGGCTTGCGAAATTCTCCGGATCACCGACCGGGGCCGTGACGTCAGCGCGGTGCTCAGCTTCTACTTCCGCGACGAAGTTCTGCCCTATTACGGGGGCGGACTGCCGATCGCGCGCGAACTGGCCGGCTACGACTTTCTCTACTGGGAGGTCATGCGGCGGGCCTGCGAACGGGGTTGCCGGATCTTCGACTACGGCCGCAGCAAGCGGGGCAGCGGTTCGTTCGATTTCAAGAAAAACTGGGGCTTCGCGCCCGACCCCCTGCACTACCGCTACCATCTGGTGCGCGCCCGGAATGTTCCGGATATCAATCCCCTGAACCCCAAATACCGTCTGTTCATCGCCGCCTGGAAGCGCATGCCGCTCGGTCTGGCCAACGGTCTGGGGCCGATGATTGCACGCAGCCTGGGGTAACGGGGTGGAGCAGCTACTGTTTCTGGTGCATCGGATTCCCTTCCCCCCGAACAAGGGGGACAAGATCCGCTCGTTCAATCTGCTCAAGCACCTGTCCGGGCGATTTCGCATCCATCTCGGCAGTTTCGTGGACGATCCCGACGACTGGCGCTACCGGGACAAGCTGCAAGCGTACTGCGAGTCCCTGTTCCTGCGGCCGCTGCATCCCGCCCGCGCCCGCATCAGAAGCCTGACGGGCCTGGCCACCGGCCAGCCCCTGACCCTGCCGTATTATCGGGATGCGGCCATGAACGACTGGGTGCGGAAAACGCTCGTCTCGGGTGTCGATCGGGTGCTGGTGTTCTCCGCCGCCATGGCCCAGTACCTCCCGCCGGCCCCGGACGGACACCGGCATACAGTCATCGATTTCGTCGATGTGGATTCCGACAAATGGCGCCAGTACGCCGCCGGCCATCGGTTCCCGATGAATCTGGTCTACCGGCGCGAGGCCCGCACCCTGCTGAACTACGAGCGGCGGCTGGCGGGCGCTGCCGACGCCGCGGTGTTCGTGAGCGAGGACGAGGCGGCGCTATTCCGCCGCCTGGCGCCCGAATCCGCCGAACGGGTGCACGCCATCGACAACGGGGTGGATACGGAGTTTTTCACGCCGGAGCGTGAGTATCCGAATCCCTATCCGGCCGGCGGCGTCAACCTGGTGTTCACCGGCGCCATGGATTACTGGGCCAATGTCGATGCGGTGGGCTGGTTCGCCGAGTCGGTGTTCCCACGCATTCGGGAGCGGCTGCCCGGCGCCCGGTTCGTGATCGTCGGCGCGCGACCGGTACCGGCCGTGCGCCAACTGGCGATGCAAGCCGGCGTGGAGATCATCGGCGCGGTGCGGGATATTCGCCCCTATATCGCCCATGCCGATGTGGCCGTGGCGCCCATGCGCATCGCCCGCGGCGTGCAGAACAAGGTGCTGGAAGCCCTGGCCATGGCCCGTCCGGTGGTGGCAACGCCCCAGGCGCTGGAGGGCCTGCGTACCGAACCGGGGATGCGGTGGCTGGTGGGCGATGATCCCGCGTGTTTCGCGCAACTGTGTCTGCTCGCCCTGAGTGGGCAGCCCAACGGGGAACTCGGTCGCCGCTTTGTCTGCCGGCATTACAGCTGGACCGAGCATGGTGAGCGCCTGCTGCGTCTGCTCGAAGGCGGATCGCGGCCGCTCGTGGCGGCCATCGGTGCAGGGAGTCGGGCATGAGCAGCCTGTCGATCGAACCGAAGCCGATCCTGGCGGCGGGCAACTGGCGCTACGGCTGGCCTTTGGCCCTGATCCTGCTGGCGCTGGCGGCATCGGCCAGCGTGGTTCTGCTGTGGCCCTCGGTGCTGAGCATCACGCATATCTGGCTCAATTCCGAGACCTACCAGCACGGCATGGCGATACTGCCGCTGGCGCTGTACCTGGCCTGGACACGGCGCGCGGAGCTGGCTCGCGTCGCGCCGCGTCCGTCCGTCTGGGGATTGGCCTGGCTGATGGGCGCCGGGCTGGCCTGGCTATTGGCGCGCAGCGTGGACGTCAAGCTGGTGCAGCACTTCGCCCTGGTCGCGATGCTGCCGGGCCTGGTCCTCGCCCTGTTGGGTAACCGGGTGGCCCGGGTGCTGGTGTTCCCCCTGGGGTATCTGTACTTCGCCGTGCCCTTCGGCGATTTCATCGTGCCGTGGTTACAGGATTTCACCGCCTGGTTTACGGTGCTCATGCTCCGGCTCACCGGGCTGCCGG
>CAYMHN010000261.1:0-5486 GCA_964390235.1 uncultured Candidatus Competibacteraceae bacterium | reverse complement strand
GGCTGGCCCGAGGATGTTCGCTACGAGCTGATCGACGGCGTGGCTTATCTGATGGCGCCGCCCGCGCCCGACCTGAATCACCAGGAGGTTGCGGGGGATATTTATTTTCAGTTGCGACGTTCCCTGGAAGACAATCCCTGCCGCGCCTTCATCGCCCCGGTGGATGTGCGCCTACCCAAGGCGGACGAGGCCGACGAACAGGTCGATACCGTGGTACAGCCGGACGTGCTGGTGGTCTGCGAATCGTCCCGGCTGGATCGGCGAGGCGTGCGGGGTGCGCCCGATCTGGTGGTGGAAGTCCTGTCGCCCTCCACGGCCAGCCATGACCATGTGCGCAAGCGCCGGGTATACGAGCGCGCCGGGGTGCGGGAATACTGGCTGGTCCATCCCGTGGACCGCATGGTCACCATCTATCGCCTGGAGGGTGCCGAGTACGGCAAGCCGCAGGTGCAGGAACTGGCCGGCGAAACGCCCGTCGGCGTGCTGCCGGGGGTCGCCATCGCCTGGGATGCCCTGGTGGCACGGCTGCCGCCGGTGGAGTATTGAAGCACTTTCTGGGACTTTCGAGCAAAAAAATACGAAAAATATCTCCAAATAGCTTATAGAGTTGTGGGTAGAAATAAAAAATAACTTGACAATTCTACACGATAGTGTTTGGCTTTTGACAAGCACCGATAACTACCGCAAGACCTGCCTATAGTTCACGCCTTGACGGGCCTTTTAACACCCTTCTAAACACTAAGAAGGCTTCGAAGGCTTCTTATCGGCCGCTCTACAAGGAGGGATTCAACGTGCCCTGTGGGGACTTGTTCAAGTGGCTTGGCCCGACATGCCATTCAGCGCCCGCCATTGCCCCGGGCTACTGTCGCTCCCTGTTATCAAGCCTTGCCTTCACGCGCTCTTCGGAGTCTCCCGTATTTCTGTCTAGCGGGATCTTCAAGTACCCGCACGTTTCCTGGATGCCCGGGACTATAAAAGGTCCTGGAGTTCCGCTTTTCTTCAGCCCCCTTTGGCTATCGGCGGTAGCGTGAGCGGGCGCGATAGTTCGTTTGTCATGCCATTGTCGTTAATTTTTAAGGAGTGCGCGTCATGCCAGTGCAAGTGAGTTATCCCGGCGTTTACATCCAGGAGATTCCGTCCGGGGTGCGCGCCATCACGGGTGTCTCGACTTCCATTGCGTTGTTCATGGGGAGAACCAGACGTGGCCGTCTGAATGTGCCGGCGCGGGTTCTGAGTTTCGCCGCTTACCAGCGCAACTTCGGCGCCGACACGGTCATCAGCGAGATGACCGAGCAGGTGCGTCAATTCTTCCTCAACGGGGGCCAGCAGGCCTTCATCATGCGCATCGCTGAGGGTACGACGGCGCAACCGGCCAGGGTTACGCTGAAGAACCCGGCCGGCGCTGACGCGCTGACATTGGAGGCCAAGGACGCCGGCGTGGACGGCAATATGCTACGGGCCAAGGTGGACTACAGCACACCCAACCCGGAATCCACGTTCAACCTGCGTGTGTTCCGGGAGGTCATCAACGCCTTTGGCGAGGTGGAGGTCGAGGCCAGCGAGACCTTCAGCAACCTCAGCATGAACAAGGACGACGGGCGCTATGTGCAGACCATTGTCAACCAGCAGTCGGCGCTGGTAGACGCCGAGGACCCGGGCGCAGCGGCAGTGTTTGCCGGCTACTCGGTAGCGGGGCTGGTGATGAGCGCGACTGCAACCGGGGCGGACCTTATCGGCCTTCTGACGTCAACAGCCAATAGGATCCAGATCAGCGTCGACGGCAGTCCGTTCGTGACCGTGACCCTGCCGAGCACGAACTTGGCCGGTTGGCAGACCAATATCAATGCAGCGCTAAACAGCTTCGGGGCCAGCGTGACGGTAGCGCTGATAGCTGCTGCTTCGGGCGAGCAGTTCCTGCGCATCACCAGCAACAACCCCACTGTGGGCAGCGTGGTGATCATACCAGCAGCGAACAACGACGCCGCCGTGACGCTCCAGTTGGGTGTCGAGCAAGGGGGGAGCGAGGTCGGTGGCTTCGCCGGCCGCCGGCCGGCGCCCAGCGGTTTTTTCGCCGATCTGGGTGCGCTGAATGCCTCGCCCCTGCCCGCGGCGCTCGAGGAGTTTGCCGTGGTGCAGGCGGCGGACTTCGAAAGCTGGACGCTCACCGACAACAGTGGCGGCGCCCATAGCGGCAGTACCCAAGCCATCACCTTCCCAGCCACCATGTATCAGGGCACACGGTTTGCGCCCAGCGGCGTTTTCGTTGGCTCCCTGAAGAATGTGCAGGAGAACCTGGAAAACCTGGGCGATGCCATCGAGGCCATCACCAGTGAGTTGTGGAAGGCTAATGTGCACGGTCTTCGCCTGGTCCTGACGCCGGCCTACGGCGATGTGAACTCCGATACGGGCGCCACATTGATCAGCACGGGATCCGGCGGCACCCCTTACGACATCGGCGCGGCGGGGAATCCGTTCAACGGAACCGCCAATGCCCGCTCCTACAGCCTCGGCACCACCGGTGCCGGCGCTTTCCAGGGCAGCGGCGCGGATGGCCAGGACGGTGCATTTCCCAAGAAAGACGATTACGGGAAAGCCTTCGGGATCGTTGACAAGGAGGTGGATATCTTCAATCTGATGATCCTGCCGCAGGACAGGGACCAGTTGGATTCGCACCGCGAAGCCGTCTGGGGGCCTGCGTCGGTATTCTGCCAGCAACGGCGCGCTTTCCTGATCATGGACCCGCGCAGTTCGTGGACTGACGCGGACACCGTGTCCAAAGAGATCAAGAATCTGCGCATAGGTCTGGTAAAGGACCACACCGCGATCTACTGGCCCAGAGTCAAGATAGCGACGAACGGCAGCACCAAAGCGATTGACCCCAGCGGCTCTGTTGCCGGTATGATGGCACGCATCGATGGCAACCGCGGTGTATGGAAGGCGCCGGCGGGGATCGAGGCCGACGTCCGCGGCGTTCGCGGCGTCGAACACACCATGTCGGACCCTGAGAACGGCTTGATCAACCCGCAAGCGGTCAATGCCATCCGGGTGTTTCCCAACGGCATCGTGAGTTGGGGCGCGCGCACCATGGACGGCTTCGATAACTCCGGGAACCTGGATTACAAGTACGTACCCGTCCGGCGGTTCGCGCTCTTCATCGAGGAGAGCCTCTACCGTGGCCTCAAGTTCGCCGTCTTCGAACCCAACGACGAGCCGCTGTGGGCGCAGATTCGCTTGGCCGCCGGGGCCTTCATGAACAACCTGTTCCGCCAGGGGGCCTTTCAGGGTCAGAAAGCGAGCGATGCCTATTTCGTCAAAGTGGACGCCGAGACCACGACGCAGAACGACATCAATCTGGGCATCGTCAACGTGGTGATCGGCTTCGCGCCGCTCAGGCCGGCGGAATTCGTGGTGATCACCATCCAGCAGATGGCCGGTCAGGTCCAGACCTGAGCGGTTCGAAGGAGTGGCAGCATGGCACAGTTCACGGTCAATACCCAACGCATCGATCCGTACAAGAACTTCAAGTTCCGGGTGCGCTGGGACGGCAAAGTCGTCGCCGGGGTCAGCAAGGTGAGTGCGCTGAAGCGAACCACCGAGGTCGTCAGTCACCGCGAAGGGGGCGACATCAGCACCCAGCGCCATTCCCCGGGAGCCTCCAAGTTCGATCCGATTACGCTGGAACGGGGTATCACCTTCGATCCGGAGTTCGAGGCGTGGGCGAACCTGGTCTACAGCACGGAAGGGGACGGGGCGGTCTCGCTGGCGAACTTCCGCAAGGACATCTACATCGAGTTGCTGAACCTGCAGGGCACCGTGGTCCGGGCCTACAGGGTGTTTCGGTGTTGGGTGTCGGAATACACGGCCCTGCCGGAGCTGGATGCGAACGCCAATGCCATCGCCTTCGAGACCATCGTGCTGCAGAACGAAGGGTCCGAGCGCGATGAAGGCGTGGTCGAAGTGGCGGAAACTTGAAGACCGTTTGGGAGGATGGTGATGTTGCAGGTCTTGCTCAATCCAGGTCTTCGGGGCGGTAAGTGGGCCTGCCTGCGGCCCTTGTGTGGCCGAGATGAAGCCTTCATCGATGACACGGATTCGATGGAAGCAATCAGGTTTCTGGATCGACTGCTGATGGAAGGGCCGGGGACGACAGTGGGGCCGGGAAAGGCAAGGGAACTGGCGGTCTGCGATTGCGACAGGCTATTTGCAGCCCTTTACCAGCATTATTTCGGAGAGCGGATCGAGGGCACCGTGGTATGCCGGCAGTGCGAGAAGCCGTTCGAGCTGAGCTTTTCCCTGCTCGAGTTGATGGCGAGTCTTGCAAACGGTGCCGCGGAGAATGCCATGGGGCCGGATGAGCAGGGCGTCTATACTCTGTCCGATGGCCGACGGTTCCGGTTGCCCACCGCGGCCGATCAGCATGAGATGATGGGGTTTGCGGTTGAAGAGGCGGCGGCCGCATTGCTGGAGCGCTGCGTGGTGGAGGGCGATCCCATGACGGATCCGGAGTCCCTGCAGGCCGCCATGGATGAGGCCGGCGCGGTCCTCGACCTGGATCTTGACGCTGCCTGTAGCGAGTGCGGCACGTCCCAGGCCGTGCGCTTCGACATCCAGTCCTACGTGATGCGTGCCCTTGCCTACGAGAGGCGGTTTCTCCACCACGAGGCTCACCGCATTGCTATGGCCTATGGGTGGGGACATGGGGAGATCCTCGACCTGACCCGAGAGGATCGGCGGGCCTTCGTGCGGCTGATCGAGGCCGAGCGGGTCCCGCGCAGGAGGATGCGCGCGTGAGCGGATATCTGATGCGATTGGCCAGGCGGGTGGGCACGGCCGGTGAGGCACAGTCCCTGCAGCCGTTCGTGCGCAGCACCTCACCGGTCGCCGAGCGCGACCAGCGCATCGGGATGCCGGAGTTCGACGGGTTCGGCGAATCATCCCCTGCCAAAGCGGCTTCGGAAACAGGGGAGGAGCCGCGCGAAACTCTGCCATCCCCGGCGCCATCCGGCATGCCGGCGGCAAGGGACATGCGGGAAACGACGGTGCAACGGAAGATGGCCAGTCCGGCAGAAAGCCCTATGGTATCCCCAACGCCGGGCGCGACCGCTGAAGGCATCTCGCGGTCCGCTTCACCGACATTCGAGACCGTGCCCCGGTTGAACAGCGAAGCGCCCGCACAACCGGCTCCATCCCCCTCTCCAGGTCTTCCCCCCGGCAGGGCGGAGACGCTTGCTTCTCTCCCTCTTGCCAATGAAAAGGGGGAAGGAGGGAAGCTTCAAGGCCGCGAGCAAGCCGATGCGGCGGTTTTCCCGCCAGACCAGGCCTCCGCTGCAAGAGCGAGCCATGCCGACCTGCCGCCTCGTGCTGAGCCGGACCGGTCGCAACTGAGCGATGTGCCGCTGCGCTCCGCCCGGCGCGCCGGCATCGACATGCCCCGCCTTGAACCGTCGGCGCGGACCTCCGCCGGGCAGCAGGCCGAGCCGGCTGCC
>CAYMHN010000260.1:3747-5525 GCA_964390235.1 uncultured Candidatus Competibacteraceae bacterium | reverse complement strand
ATGAAGTGAGCAATATCCCCAGCGATCTGAAATATGCCCCCAGCCATGAGTGGGCGCGCGACAACGGCGATGGCACGTTCACCATCGGCATCAGCGACCACGCCCAGTCCCAACTGGGCGATCTGGTCTATGTGGAGGTTCCCGATACTGGCCGTGTGGTCGAGGCGGCCGAAGCCTGCGCGGTGGTCGAGTCGGTCAAGTCGGCTTCCGATGTCTACAGCCCGGTGGCCGGTGAAATCATCGAAGCCAATGAAGCGCTGAACGACGCCCCGGAACTGGTCAACCAGGATCCCTACGGCGAGGGCTGGCTGTTCAAGGTCAAGTCCAGCGACAAACTGAGCGCGTTGCTCGATGCCGATACCTATATCCAGTCGATCGAAACCGATTGATCGATACCCCCAACCCGGCCTACCTGGAGCACCCATGGCAACCGTTACCCGCAGAGGCAATCCCCTGCACACCAATGGCGAGCTGCCGGCCGTCGGCAGCGCGGCGCCGGATTTCAGACTCACCCGGGGCGACTTGAGCGACGTCGGACTGGCCGATTTCGCGGGCAAGAAGAAGCTGATCAGCATCGTGCCCAGCCTGGATACGCCGACCTGCGCCAAGTCCACCCAGAAGTTCAACGAACACGCCAAGAGCCACCCGGACACCGTGGTGCTGATCGTTTCCGGCGACCTTCCCTTCGCCCAGGGGCGGTTCTGCACCGGCGAGAAGCTGGACAATGTGGTGCCGCTGTCGATGATGCGTTCGCGCAATTTCGCCAAGAACTACGGGGTGTTGATCGAGGACGGGCCACTGGCCGGCATCACCGCCCGCGCCGTGGTGGTGCTGGACCGGAACGACACCGTGGTCTATACCCAGCTGGTCGCCGAGATCGCCGAAGAACCCGACTACCAGGCCGCCCTGGCGGCGTTAGGCTGATCGTTCCGGGCGCCGGGCCGGATGGCCAACCAGCCGCATACCGGCCTGCGCCGCCTGATCAACGCCCTGAGCTATTCGCGGGCCGGCTTGCTGGCCTGCTGGCGCAACGAGGAGGCCTTCCGCCAGGAAGTCCTGCTCTGTCTGCTGCTGGCGCCCGCGGCCCTGTGGCTGGGTGGCAACGGAGTCGAGCGCGCCCTGCTGCTGGGTTCGCTGTTCCTGGTGCTGATCGTCGAGCTGGCCAATTCCGGCCTGGAGACCGTGGTCGATCGGATCGGACCGGAACCCCACGAACTGTCCGGGCGGGCCAAGGACATCGGCTCGGCGATGGTGCTGCTGGCGCTGGTCAACGTCGTTCTGGTATGGGGCTTGGTATTGTTGGCTTGATGCAAGATATCGGTGTCGGCATGTGGTCTCAATGACCGAACGTTCCGACCAAAGCGGAGAGGAATCACGCATGTCCGGCCTCTACGAGAATGACTTCTATGCCTGGACCCAGCAGCAGGCCCGAGCCCTGCGTGCCTTGCAGCAATCGGGCACCGTGCTGCGCAATGATCTGGACCTGGCGCGTCTGGCCGAGGAGGTGGAGAACATGGGAGCCAGCGAACGCCGGGAGCTGATCAACCGCCTGCGTCTGTTGCTGACACATCTGCTCAAATGGCAGTACCAGCCCATGCGGCGCGGTCGCAACTGGGAGCTGACCATCATCGAACAGCGCGAGCGGCTGGCCATTCATCTGCGTCAGAATCCCAGCCTCAAGGCCTTGCTGCCCGAGGCACTGGATGATGCCTATCGCCTGGCCGTGCTGCGCGCCGAGCGCGAAACCGGATTGTCCGGATTGCCGACCCGATGTCCGT
>CAYMHN010000260.1:0-3737 GCA_964390235.1 uncultured Candidatus Competibacteraceae bacterium | reverse complement strand
CTCGGGCCCGACGTGTTCGAGCCGCAGCCGGCGTTCGATCCCGGGTGGCTCCGTCTGTTCGAGGCGAGGACCGATACGCGCTGGGTCGCCGTCGCGGAGTCCGACGGCTGGCTGCCCGACGGGCCTTAACTTCGACAAAGGAACCCAGCAAAGTGAGCAAGGCGTTGATCTGCGGGTCCGTCGCCTACGACGTGATCATGGTGTTCGAGGATTACTTCAAGAACCACATCCTGCCGGAGAAGGTGCACATGCTCAGCGTGGCCTTCACCGTGCCGCGGCTGCGCCGCGAGTTCGGCGGTTGCGCCGGCAACGTGGCCTACAATCTCAACATGCTGGGCCAGCCCTGCGAGATCCTGGCTACGGTGGGGGCGGATTTCGATCCCTATGCCGAGTGGCTGGACCGGCTGGGCATCAGTCGGCGCCATATCGAGGTGTTGGACAATACCTATACTGCCCAGGCCTATGTCACCACCGACCTGGCCGGCAACCAGATCACGGCCTTCCATCCCGGCGCCATGGCGCTGTCGGAGCAGATCGACGTGCCTGGCGATGACGCCATCCGCATCGGTCTGATCGCGCCGGACAGCCCGGACGGGATCAAGAAACACGCTCGGCAACTGGTCGAGGCCGGGATTCCCTTCCTGTTCGATCCCGGCCAGGCCATCACCCTGTTCACCGGCCAGGAACTGCTGGAACTGGTCGAGCAGGCCGCCTGGGTAGCGGTAAACGACTACGAGGGCCAGTTGTTGCAACACTACACCAGCCTGTCGCTGGAGCAGCTCACCGAGCGGGTCGACGCCCTGATCGTGACCCGCGACGCGCAGGGCTCGGTGATCCATAGCCGGGGCGAGCGTGACGAGATCCCGATCGCCAGGCCCGACCGGGTGGCCGACCCGACCGGTTGCGGTGACGCCTACCGGGCCGGGCTGCTGTACGGTCTGCTGAACGACATGGACTGGCCGACCACCGGGCGGATCGCCTCATTGGCCGGAGCCTACAAGGTCGCCCATGCCGGTACCCAGAACCACCGCTTCACTCCGGACGAATTCCGCGACCGTTTCCACCAGAACTTCGGTTACCGGTACTGAGCCCGAGGAATCCTGTATGCCGGCATCGCGTCATGGGCGTATCCTGGTCTGGGCCATCGTCGCGGGCAGTCTGATCGCGCTGCTCAATCTGGGTATCCGCGCCAACTTCGGGCTGTTCCTGGAGCCGGTCACCGTGACCCGCGGCTGGGGGCGGGAGACCTTCGCCCTGGCCATTGCCATCCAGAACCTGCTCTGGGGGCTGGGCCAGCCCTTCGCCGGGGCCGTGGCCGATCGTTTCGGCACCGCCCGGGTGCTGGCCGTGGGCGGTCTGTGCTATGCCGCCGGGGTGATCCTGATGGCGCAGGCCAGCAGTCCGCTGGAGCTGTACCTGACCACCGGCGTGCTGATCGGCCTGGGACTGGCCGGCACCTCGTTCGCCCTGGTGCTGGCCTCTGTGGGCCGCATGGTGGCCGAGGACCAGCGATCCAGGGTGCTGGGCCTGATCACCGCCGCCGGTTCCATGGGTCAGTTCCTGCTGGTGCCGCTGGGTCAGCTGGCCCTGGGCCTGTACGGCTGGCAGCTGGCCCTGCTGCTGCTGGGCCTGCTGACGCTGGCCATCGTGCCCTTGTCACTGCCGATGCGTGGCCGGCCGCAGTTCGGCGCGCTGGTGTATCAGCAGACTCTGAATCAGGCCCTGCGCGAGGCCGGCGGGCATGGCAGCTACTGGTATCTGAACGCCGGTTTCTTCGTCTGCGGCTTTCATGTCACCTTCATCGCCACCCATCTGCCCGCCTATGTGCGCGATCTCGGCCTGGCGCCGCAGCTGGGTGCCTGGGCGCTGGCCCTGATCGGCCTGTTCAATGTGATCGGAGCCTACAGCGCGGGCGTGCTGGGCGGACGCTATAGCAAGAAATACCTGCTCAGTTTTCTGTATCTGGCGCGGGCCGTGGCCATCGCCCTGTTCGTGCTGCTGCCGCCGTCGCCGGCCTCGGTGCTGCTGTTCGCGGCGGCCATCGGTCTGCTGTGGTTGTCCACGGTACCGCTGACCTCGGGGCTGGTGGCGCTGATGTTCGGGCCGCGCTATCTGGCGACGCTGTTCGGCATCGTGTTTCTCAGCCATCAGTTGGGCGCGTTTCTCGGGGTCTGGCTGGGCGGTTATCTGTTCGACACCACCGGTTCCTATGCCGTGGTCTGGTGGCTGAGCGTGGCCCTGGGGGTACTGGCCGGCCTGCTGCACTGGCCGATTCGCGAGCAGGCCATCGCGCGTCCGGTCATGGGTTGAACATGGGATCAGCCGCCGCATCCGACGTGGCCATGCCGCTCAGCCGGGGGCAGTACCGGCTGGCCCTGGGTTTGCTGCTGGTGGCCCTGGTGTTCTGGGCCGGCCTGATGGCCTTGATGATCCATCAGGCCCGGCTGGAACCGGAAGCCGCTGGCACCATGGTGGTCGTATTCCCGCGTGCGATGGCGCGCGCTGACCGCTACGCCGGCTTGCTGGACGCCGGGGGGCGGCTGGTACGCACCACCTGGTTCGACAACATCTGGATGGTGCATGGCGAGGCAGCCGGATTCGCGGGCCGGCTGCGCGCGGCCGGCGCCGTCGAGGTGTTCGCCGCGGTACCGTTCCAGCCGGTGATGCTGGGTGGCTGTTTCTTCGACCCGCTGCCCGACAAGTAAATCCGACTAAAACATTTACAAAAATTATACACTCGGTTACTGTTCGCGAAAATGACATTGATAAGTCGGTTGTCAGCACTGACGATCCCGCAAGACCTACAAAAATCCCGAGAGGTATGTCATGTTTGCACCGGTCGATGTCGACGAAATCACCGCCATATCCAGATCGTCCAGGGGCGCACCCCGCTGGCCACGGCGATCGCCATGATGCCGTTCAACCTGACGGTGCTGCGCGGTACCACCCAGAATCTCGCGGCGGCGGTCGGCACCGCCGTCGCCGACGCCCTGATGGTCGGCCTGCTGAGCGCGAACGTGGCGCGCTACCTGGCCGAGAACCCCGAGTTCCCGGTCGAAATCCAGGAACAGCTCGATCTCGACAACATCAACTTCGTCACCAATGACCAGTTGCTGGTGATCATGGAGCGGACCACGGCGACACCGGAGCAGGTGGCCGAGGCGGTGCGCATCAACACCGAGTCGCGCCTGATGGCCCTCAAGATCGGCCTGTTGCTCATGGCCTGCCTGGCCGCGCTGACCATCATCCCGGCCGGCCGCTTGCCGGACTACAAGCCCGGCGAGATCCCGGCCAATCCGCCACTGCCCAGTCCCGAGGAGGAACGGGAACTCGCGAGGACGGTGTCGTGAAGCCGCGGTTGCTGATTCTGTCGCTCGGTGGCACGATCACCATGGTGCCGAGCGACGGTGGGGGGATCGCACCCAAGCTGGGCGCCGCCGAGTTGGTGGCCTCGGTGCCGGCGCTCGCCGAGGTGGCCGACATCGAGGCGGACTCGCCGTTCCGTGTGGCCAGTCCGTCCTTGACGCTCGGCAACCTGGTCGAGGTCGCCGGGCGCATCGAGGCGGCGTTCGCCACCGGTTTCGACGGCGCCTTGGTGGTGCAAGGCACCGACACGATCGAGGAATCCGCCTTCCTTCTCGATCTGCTCGTGGCCGGCGACAAACCCGTGGTGGTGACCGGCGCGATGCGCGGCGCCGATGCGCCCGGGGCCGACGGTCCGGCCAATCTGCTGGCCG
>CAYMHN010000259.1:0-5551 GCA_964390235.1 uncultured Candidatus Competibacteraceae bacterium | reverse complement strand
TGGGAGATTTTCTGTACTCACGGGCTTTCCAGATGATGGTCGAGCTGGACCGGATGCGCATCATGCGCATCATGGCCGATGCCACCAAT
The DNA here is from genome assembly GCA_964390235.1 of uncultured Candidatus Competibacteraceae bacterium. GTDB lineage: Bacteria > Pseudomonadota > Gammaproteobacteria > Competibacterales > Competibacteraceae > CAYMHN01. The sequence continues at coordinate 5,462 of CAYMHN010000259.1, read as the reverse complement.
GCCATCGCCGAGGGCGAGGTCATGCAGCTGCTGCATGTCCACGATCCGGATACCAGCGAAGCGCGCTATCTGGATGTGATCCGTCACAAAACCGCCGTCCTGTTCGAGGCTGCCGCCCGGCTCGGTGCCGTGCTGGCCGATCGTCAGCCCGCCGAGGAGCGCGCCCTGGCCGATTACGGGCTGCATCTGGGCATGGCTTTCCAGTTGGTTGACGACCTGCTCGACTACAGCGTGAGTGGCGAACAGCTGGGCAAGAACATCGGTGACGACCTGGCCGAGGGCAAGCCCACCTTGCCGCTGATCCACACCCTGCGCCACGGCAACCCGATCCAGCAGCGGCTGGTTCGCGAGGCGGTGGAGCAGGGGGGGCGCGAACGGATCGGCGAGGTGATCGAAGCCATTGAGTCGACCGGAGCGATCGACTATACTGCGCGCCTTGCCAGGCAGGAAATCGCGCAAGCCATCGCCGCCCTGGCGCAGTTGCCGTCTTCGGCATACCGCAACGCCCTGGAAGGACTCGCCGAACTGTCGGCCGGGCGCACTTGTTGAATTCGGAGTATAGCTCAGCCTGGTAGAGCACTGCCTTCGGGAGGCAGGGGTCGCAGGTTCAAATCCTGCTACTCCGACCAATTCGGCGTCCATCGACTCACCATCCTCGGTCAACAATCCGCCTGACAACACGTAGTCCGGCGGCCCTCGGCGGTGACGAGGCAGGGTTCGGGGGCGCGGACGTTCGGCTGGTCTGCCTCATGATCCCGGAGGATCGGGATGGTCAGTACGACCAGTACGCCGATTACCCCGATGATGACGCACAGTTCCACCAGCGTGAGACCCCGAGCGGTTCTGGCGCGAATCATGTAAAGTGCCTGCGGGTGGTCTGAATTTGGAAATCCATTAACGCTGAATTTAAATATAAGCAAGAATCGCGCCGCTTTTTGAGAGCGTCCGACAGGCCACCGATGGACAGCCGCTGGCCAAGCCCATGCCTTCGATCATGCACTGCCCATCAATTACACAATTTGACAATTCGCGTCAGCTCTCGCTAACTGTTACTGTCCGAGATTCGTCAACACCCGGTAAAGGGGGTAAACGTTATGTGGACGGAATTTCTGAAGCGCTGGCGGGAGATGGTGTTCTGGTGGTTGCCGCAGCAGGACGATGCGGCGCCGCAGCAGGATCAAGCGCGGCGCGAGGAGCGATCGACAACCGGTTCGGCCAGCCCCGAACCACCGCGGGTTGCTGCCGCTGAGCGGCCGGAATCCGCGCCTGCCGCCGAGCAGGACGATCTCACCGTGATCAAGGGTATCGGCCCAGCCATGCAGGAAAAGCTGCGCGCGGAGGGAATCCACTCTTTCCGTGATCTGGCGGCGGCGGACGCCGATGCTCTGACCGCACGGCTCAAGGCCGTCCAGGTGGTGATCTCCAGGACACGCGTCGAGGAGTGGATCAAGACTGCGCGTGACCACGGCCGCTAGTGTCCCGCCAGGTGGTGCTCGTCACCCGCATCGGCCGGCCCCGAACCACTCGACCGGCTCAGTTCCCGTACAGCCAGTCCAGCAGCGCATCCTGCACGGCGGTACCAATGCCCTGATCGACGCCCGGGGCATTGTGCAGCATGACCAATACATGGTCCTGGCCGCGGGCGTTGCGTAGATAGCCGGCGATGGCACGGACGTTGTTCAGGGTGCCGGTCTTGAGCCGGGCCTGGCCAGTCAGCGGATGGTCGCGAAAGCGGCGCGCCGCCGTGCCGTCGATGCCCAGCAGGGGCAGCGAGGCTTGCAGTTCCGGGGCGAAGCGGCTGGTCGAAGCATGGGCGAGCAACCTGCCCAGGCTACGGGCACTGATCCGGGTGCTGCGCGACAGGCCGGCACCGTTGTCCAGTAGCAGTTCCGGGAACCCCAGCCCCTGCTGTTGCAGCCAGCGGGCTATGACCTCGCGACCCTTGGCCTCGGTCCCCGGTGGGCTGTCGAGTTCGGCGCCCAGGGTGAGCAGCAGCTGACGGGTCATGACGTTGTTGCTGAACTTGTTCATGCCGCGGACCACTTCGCCCAGGGTCAGCGACGGCAGGCTGAACAGCGGCGTCGCTCCCGGGGGCGCTTGGCCCTGGCGCAGACCGCCCTGCAAGCGCCCACCCAGGCCCTGCCACAAATCCCTGAATACCCCGTAGGCCAGTTGTTCCGGCGGCAGCACCATGCGGTGCACGATGGTCTCGCCGCAGCTGCCCGGATAGCTCCCCGTGAAACCGATCTGCGCGCCGTCGATGTTCAGATTCAGCTGATCCAGCCGGCAGTTGCCGCCGATCAGCCGCAGGCGGTTGTCGATCCGCAGATTGGCCGGCGCCGGATTGGCGATGATCCGCACCCGGTCGGGCTCGGGCCTGAGGGTGAAGCCGATGGCCTGGAAGTTGACCAGCAAAGCATCGGGCAGGGCGTTATAGGCTCGGTGTGGCTCGCCATCGAAGGCGCCCGGATCGGTCATCGGCGGGGCCAGAAAGCTGCGATCCAGCACCAGATCGCCGTTGATGTCGCGCAATCCTCGATCGCGCAGCCCGCGCAGCAGGGTCCAGAACGCCTCCGGGGTCAGAAACGGATCGCCGTAGCCCTTGATGACCAGATCCCCGGTCAGCACACCGTCGCGCAGGGTGCCGACCGGATAGGCCTCGGTGCGCCAGCTGTACTGCGGCCCCAGCAGTTCCAGGCCCGCATAGGTGGTCAGTAGCTTGATGGTCGAGGCCGGGTTGCGCGGCGTGTCGGCATTATGAGCCAGCAACGGCGTATCGGCATTCAGGGCCTGCACCCAGACGCTGAGTCCGGCCGGATCCAGGCGCTGGCGGTTCAGCTCATTCATGACCGGAGCCGGTAGCTGAGCGGTGGCCAGCAAAGGCCAGAACACCAGCAAGATCAGCGCGTGTCTCATACCGGCCGCACCCACACGGCGGTGTCGTGATACACCGCGCCGCCGTCGGGAAATCCCGGCTCGGCGCTGACCAGGGTGTTGATGCCCTGACCGCCTTGAAAATCGGCGTTGGGCCACAGGCTCTCGACCACCAGTACGCCGCGTTGTACCCCGGCGAACGGCTCGGCCGTCACCACGACCTCGCCCCGGGCATTGCCCAGGCGTAGCGCGGCGCCGGCCGCGATGCCGAGTTCGGCGCAGTCGTCCGGATGCAGCTTCACCGTGGGTCGGCGTTCGTAGCGGCGCGAGGACGGGGTCTCGGTGAAGCTGGTATTGAGGAAGTGCCGGGCCGGGGCCGCCACCAGGCGGTAGGGATGTTCGGCATCGGCTTCGTCCAGCACGTCCAGATGATCCGGCAGTTCCGGCATCCGCGCACCACCCGGTCCCAGCGCCGCCCAGTCGGGTTGGAACCGGAACCGTCCGTCCGGGTGGCCGAAGCCATTGAGAAAGTGCATGGTCTCGAAATCTCTGGCACAGTCCAGGCCACCTTGCGCGTGAATGGTGGCCGCGTCCGGATGGCCGGAAGCGGCCAGGGTGGCGTCGATCAGTTCCCACTCGCTCATCCCGAAACCGGGGTGCTCGGCGCCCAGCCGGCGGGCCAGCTGGTTCAGCACCCAGTGGTTGGAGCGGGTCTCGGCATGGGGCTCGCTCAACGCCTTGGCGACTTGCAGGAAGGTGTGACCGCTGGCGATGTACAGATCGTCATGCTCCAGAAAGGTGGTCGCCGGCAGCACGATGTCGGCGAACCGCGCGGTCTCGGTCAGGAACTGCTCGTGGACGCAGACGAACAGGTCGTCGCGCAGAAAACCCTCTCGGACCCGGGCCGATTCCGGCGCCACCACCAGCGGGTTGGTGCTCTGGATGAACAGCGCGGTGACCGGCGGTCCGCCCCGCAGGTCGCGTGGATCATGACCCAGGACAGGGCCGATCCGCGACTGGTCCAGCACCCGTACCGAAGGGTCCAGCATGTCCAGACCCTTGATCAACCGATCGTCGATGGCGTACAGCGCGGTGTTGCCGTACAGCGCGCCGCCGCCCCGGTACTGCCAGGCCCCGGTGACCGCCGGCAGGCAGGATACGGCGTGCATATTGGCCGCGCCATTGCGCGAGCGGGTGAAGCCGTAGCCGATGCGGATGAAGCTGCGCTGACTGCGCCCGTAGAGCCGGGCGAACTCGGTGATCTCCCCGGCGCTCAGCCCGGTGATCGCCGCCGCCCATTCCGGCGTGCGGTGCTTGAGATGCTGTTCCAGTGCTTCCGGGCAGTCGGTGTAGCGGGCCAGATACCCCCGGTCGGCATAGCCCTCGGCGAACAGCACCCGCATCACCGCGCAGGCCAGCGCTCCGTCGGTGCCTGGTCGCGGCATCAGATGGACATCGGCCTTGTCGGCGGTGGCGGTGCGGTAGGGATCGACCACCACCAGCCGGGCGCCATTGCGCCGCGCCTTGGCGATATGGTGCATCACATTGACCTGGGTGTGCACCGGATTGCCGCCCCAGACCACGATCAGCTCGGATTCCGCCATCTCGCGCGGATCGACCCCGCGCTTGACCCCGGCGCCGGCCCGCCAGCCGGTGTCGGACAGGGTGATGCAGAAGGTCGAGTGCTGGCGCGAATACTTCATCACATGGCGCAGCCGCTCGATGCCGTCGCGCTGCACCAGCCCCATGGTGCCGGCATAGAAATACGGCCAGATCGTCTCCGGCCCGTGGCGCTGCGCGGCCCGGGTCAAGCGCTCGGCGACTTCGTCCAGGGCCTGGTCCCAGCCGATGGGCGTAAAGGCCTCGCGGCCGTCGCCCTTGGCGCCGATCCGCCGCAGCGGGGTGGCCAGCCGGTCCGGATGATGCACCCGCTCGGCGTAGCGGCCAACCTTGGCGCAGATCACCCCGGCGGTATAGGAATTGGTCTTGGCCCCGTAGACCCGGCCGATGGTTCGCTCGTCCAGCCGTTCGACCTCCAGCGCGCAGGTGCTGGGGCAGTCGTGGGGGCAGACCGAGGGCAGGCGTGGTATGGGCATGGCAAGGTTGCTCAATGGGCGTAACAATGCGATCTTACCGAAAAACGGGTCCTTGAGTCAGATGATGGTACGAAGCAATGTGGGGTGAGGGCAATTTCCGGTCCGAGAGGTACTCTCTGAGCCGGAATAGGCGGTATCATAGAGCTTGCCACTGATTCGACAATCCACTGGAGGAACGGACATGCCTGAAGTCATCACCGCCACCTATGGCTCCATGGGCCAGGCCGAGAACGCCGTTGACGATCTGATCTCGACCGGCATCGACAGCGAGAAGGTCTTTCTCGACGATACCACCATGCAGGTCAAGGTCATGGTGCCGAATACCATCCGGCCCGAGGTCATGCAGATCCTGCAACGGCACAACCCCAACCAGGTGACCGAACGGCAGGTGACCTAGCCTGCGGGCGCCGTCCCGGTCCCGGCGCCGGCCAGGGGCTCAAAACGGAATATCGTCGTCGAAATCGTCGTCGAAGGGTTTCTGCTGCTGGGCCG
>CAYMHN010000258.1:0-5557 GCA_964390235.1 uncultured Candidatus Competibacteraceae bacterium | reverse complement strand
AGTGGACCTCCAACACCGGCGGTAACAACCTGCACCGCAACGTCATCTTCCGCGACAACGCCGACAAGGCCAGCCAGGTCGAACCGTACACGACCCAGAGGCCGCTCGGCAGCGACAATCCGGTCGATTTGTGGCGCTGGATGGCCGCCTACGAGGAAAAGACCGGCGGCAATGTGCTGGCCATCGCCCACAACGGCAACCTGTCCAACGGCCGCATGTTCCCGACCGTCGAGGCCTTCGGCCGGGAACTCGACCGTGATTACGCCGAACAGCGCGCCCGGTGGGAACGCCTCTACGAAGTCACCCAGACCAAGGGCACTGGCGAGGCGCATCCCTTCCTGTCGCCCAACGACGAGTTCGCCAATTTCGAGTTGTGGGACAAGGGTAACCTCGACGGCAGTGCGGCAAAGACCGATGACATGCTCGAATACGAGTACGCACGCTCGGCGTTGAAGAACGGCCTCAGGCTCGAACAGACGCTCGGCGCCAATCCCTACAAGTTCGGCCTGATCGGCAGCAGCGATGCGCATACCGGCCTCGCCGCGCTGGAAGAGGAGAACTTCTTCGGCAAGACCACGCCGCAGGAGCCCAGCCCGGAACGCATGACCAAAACCTTCATCGGCAATCTGAAGACCGGCGTTATCGTCATGGACTGGGAGGTCTCCGCTTCCGGTTACGCCGCCGTGTGGGCCACCGAGAACACCCGCGAGGCCCTGTTCGACGCCATGCAGCGCCGCGAGACCTATGCCACCACCGGCCCGCGCGTGGTCGTGCGCTTGTTCGGCGGCTGGGAGTTCGAGCCTGATGACGCACGCAACCGCCTGCCGGCCGACATCGGTTACCGGAAGGGGGTGCCGATGGGCGGCGATCTGCGCGATGCGCCCGAAGGCAAGGCGCCGACCTTCCTGGTGGCCGCGCTCAAGGACCCGATCGGCGCCAACCTCGATCGCTACCAGATCGTCAAGGGCTGGCTGGACGCTGATGGGAACGTCCAGGAGCGGGTCTACGACGTGGCCTGGAGCGACGCCGGCAATCGCCAGCCCGGACCGGATGGCAAGCTGCCGCCGGTCGGCGACACGGTGGATGTCGAGAACGCCACCTGGACCAACATGATCGGCGATCCGGAGCTGATCGCGGTCTGGAGCGATCCGGACTTCGATCCGTCGCGGCCGGCGTTCTACTACGGGCGCGTCCTCGAAATCCCGACGCCGCGCTGGACGGCCTACGACGCCAAGCGCTTCGGCATCGAGCCCTTGCCCGGCACCACGATGACGCTACAGGAGCGGGCCTACACCTCGCCGATCTGGTATACGCCTTGACCCGATTCCTGAAGGAGCCGCTGCTGCACTTCCTGGTTCTCGGGGCGGCGTTGTTCGTCCTGTTCGGTCTGTTCGGCGAGCGGGACGACGCCGAAGCGCCCGCGAGAATCGTCATCTCCGAGGCGCGGATCGCGAATCTCGCCGACGGCTTCACCCGCACCTGGCAACGGCCGCCGACGCGGCGGGAATTGCAGGACCTGATCGAGGACTACATCCGCGAGGAGGTGTTCTATCGCGAGGGCCGGGCGCTGGGACTGGATCGCGATGACGTCGTCGTCCGTCGCCGCATCCGGCAGAAGCTGGAGTTCATGATCGAGGACATCGGTCTCGTGGAGCCGAGCGAGGAACAGCTCGCCGCCCATCTCGCCGCCTATCCCGAACGGTTCCGCAGCGAGGACCGGCTGACCTTCCGCCATGTATTCCTCAGCGCCGGTCGCCGGACGGCGTTGGAAGACGACGCCGAGCGCCTGGCCGCCGAGCTGGCAAGCGCGAATGCGGAAACGGACATGGCCGCGCTCGGCGACCCGTTCCTGCTCGGCGAGGAATTCCGTGCCATGCCCTTGAGCGATATCGCGCGCCTGTTCGGCGAGCGCTTCGCCGAAGGCCTCGCCGCCATTGAACCCGGCCGCTGGCAAGGCCCCGTTGCCTCGGGTTACGGGTTGCATTTCGTGGTCGTCAGCGAGCGCCTACCGGGCGGTCTTCCGCCGCTGGCAGCGGTGCGTCAGGCTGTGCACCAGGAGTGGCTGAACGAGCGCCGCATCGAGGCGCAGCAGAAGCTCTACAGTGCCTTGCGCGAGCGCTACGAGATCGTGGTGGAGGCACCGCTGGATGAGCGCACCGCCATGTGGGGGCAGGCCGGATCGATCCGATGAAACGCGCGCTCACCTGGCTCGCTTTTTTCCTTGCCCTGTTCGCCTCCTGTACACAGGCGCATGAAGTCCGACCGGGCTATCTGGAACTGCGCCAGACCGCGCCGGACACCTACGACCTGCTGTTCAAGGTCCCGGCGCGGGGCGAGGAGTACCGCCTGGCGCTCCACGTCCGCTTGCCCGAGGGCACGCAAGACGTCGCCGTACCACGTGCGCTGTTCACCGGCGGCGCTCATGTCGAACGACGCGCGATCCGGCGCGACGGAGGTCTCGCCGGGGAATTCATCGCCATCGAGGGACTGTCCGCAACCCTCACCGAGGTGCTGGTGCGGGTGGAGGATCTCGCCGGGAGCATCCGGACGGTGCGGTTGACGCCGACCGACTCCTCGTTCGTGGTCCAGTCCGCGCCGGGCGTGAGCGAAATTATCACCACTTATTTCCGCCTCGGGGTCGACCATATTCTGAGTGGCATCGATCACCTTCTGTTCGTGCTCGGCCTGCTGTTACTGGTGCGAGGCGGGCGGCGCATTTTCCTGACCGTCACGGCATTCACCATTGCGCACAGCATCACGCTGGCCGCAGCCATACTGGGCGCGATCCACATTCCGGCAGCGCCGCTGGAGGCGACCATCGCGCTTTCGATACTCTTCGTCGGCGTCGAAGTGGTGCGCGCCGGACGAGGCGAGACCAGCCTCGCGATCCGCCACCCGTGGTGCATGGCCTTCGCGTTCGGGCTGCTCCATGGCTGCGGTTTCGCCAGCGGGCTGGCGACGGTAGGTCTGCCGCAATCCGACATTCCCTTCGCGCTGCTGTTCTTCAACCTCGGCGTCGAGGTCGGACAACTCGTCTTTGTCGCGGTATTCGTCTCGCTGCGCTGGACCCTGCGAACCCTAGACGTCTCCGTATTGCGCCGGGCGACGCCGCTACCGGCTTATGTGGTCGGCGTAACCGGCGCATACTGGACAATCGCGCAGCTTGAAGATTTCGTGCGCGCGATGGCTTAAACCGGATTCTGAACAATCGATTAATCGATTCAACATTCAACAGAGGTAAAGATATCCATGTCACGTTTCCTGAAAAGTCACGGGTTGGCGCTCGTTGCCGCCATTTTCATCGTCATGGGTCCGTTGCCGGCCCTGGCCGACAAGGCCGCCGAGATCGACCACGGCGTCGCTGCCGCGCTGCAGATACTGTACAGCGAAGCGCCGGCCGCCACCGAGCTGGCCAAGGTCGCCAAGGGCGTACTGGTGTTCCCCGAGATCATCAAGGCCGGTCTGCTGGTGGGTGGCCAGTACGGCGAAGGCGCGCTGCGCGTGGATAGCAGGACGGTCGGCTACTACAACACCGCCGCGACTTCCTACGGTCTGCAAGCCGGTGTGCAGTCGTTCGGTTACGCGATGTTCTTCATGACCGACGCGGCGCTCGATTACCTGAAGAGCAGCGATGGCTGGGAGGTCGGTGCCGATCCGAGCTTCGTCGTCGTCGATGAAGGGTACGCCAGGTCGCTGACGACGACCACCGCGCAGGAAGAAGTCTACGTCTTCATCTTCGATCAGCAGGGACTGATGGGCGGGCTGGGTATCCAGGGCTCGAAGATCAGCCCCATCACGCCGTGATCGACACTTGCGAAGACGCGCACTTGAACAAGGCTTTGGGAGTTGTTGCAAACGAGATTCGAGAAGCACTGCCTGCGATGCTTTTCTTTCTGTTCGCGTTCCACATGATCGCCATCACCAAGACGGTGATCCTGGACGACTACAAGATTAGCGGGGCAACCGCCACTATCGCGACAGTCGCCGCGCTCATCGTCGCCAAGGTGATTCTGATCGTCGAGAAACTCCCCGTCGTAAGACTTTTCACGACTCGAATGCTGTACAACATCCTATGGAAGACCCTGCTTTTCGGTGCCGTGACCCTACTGTTTCGCTTTTTGGAAGAATTCATTTCCCTGATCGCAAAACACGAAGGCTCCGGCATGGCGATGATGCAGCTGTTCGGAGAGGTATCCTGGCCTCATTTCTGGGTTATCCAGATGTGGTTGTTCAGTTTACTGTTTCTCTACTGCCTTGCCTCCGAGCTTGTAAGAGCCATTGGTTCCACGAAAGTCAAGGCAATGCTGCTGGATTCGAATAACAGGAAAATCTCATGAAAAAATTCAGACGCAGCAACCATGTCATGGTGAGTCTCGCCATGCTCATCTGTCTCGCAGCCGGGCCGCTCGTGAACGCGGAAAACATCGAGTCGGATGCCGACGAGATTCTGCGATCCATGTCCGCGTATCTTGCGGGAGCGACCACCTTCAGCGTGAATGCGGATATCGATCTCGAGATCATCACCCGAGATGGCCGGAAATTGCAGCTCAGCAGTGCCGCAATTCTGACCATAAAGCGGCCGGATAAGCTCCGTCTGGAGCGCAAAGGACCGGTCGCCGATGTGGAGATCCTCTTTGACGGGCAAACCCTGACCCTGCATGGAAAGAACCTCGATGCCTATGCCCGGACAGAGGTTTCCGGAACCATCGACGATGCCATTCTAGCTTACGAACTGGAGACCGGATTGCCCGCTCCAGGCGCCGATCTGCTGTTTGCCGATCCTTATGCGGTGCTCTCCTCCGGCGTGGAAAGTGGTGTTCACATCGGCACCGGTTACGTCGACGGTGTCGAGTGCCACCATCTGGCCTTCCGGGAAGCCGATGTCGATTGGCAGTTATGGGTAAGCGCCGGGGACGAGCCGGTGCCGATGAAATATGTCATTACCAGCAAGTGGCAAACCGGGGCGCCGCAATATCAGATCAGATTGCGGGACTGGAACGTGAATCCACAGCTCAGCGACGAGCAATTCGTGTTTTCCGCGCCGCAGGATGCCAGGCAGCTCGAAGCCATGCCGGTAGGCGGGTTTTCACCTGCGGAAGAGGGTCAATGACCATGAAAGCCATTCTTCGCAATATCGTTTTTTTCAGTGTATTGCTTGCCGTTGCGATAGTGGCGGATGTTTCCTTCGACGTGAAAATGGTCGTCAAAGACGCCGAGGCACGTCTGGGCCGACCACTGACGCCCATCAGTGTGGCAGGTGTCGCTCGCCGCACGACCAGACGCGTCATTCGTCGATCGACGGTCTACGTGGCCACCCTGCCGGCAGCTTGCAGTAGTATCGTCATCGAAGGCATGTCGCTTTATCAGTGTGGTGCAACCTATTACCAGCCTTATGGCAATCAGTATGTGGTGGTGTATATCGACTAGCACCCCAACGCACCGGCAGGAGTTATTCAGATCAAGCGTCGATAGTCCAGAGAAAGCACCATGTACCTCGAACGTCTGATTCTATGCCTGATGGTTGTCCTGACGCTCGCCGGCTGCGCCAGCCGGCCGA
>CAYMHN010000257.1:0-5579 GCA_964390235.1 uncultured Candidatus Competibacteraceae bacterium | reverse complement strand
CGTAGACCGGCCGGTTGAGCGGATGCGCCAGGTTGCCGACCAGGGTGCGTGCCGCGTCGCGCGGCAGTTGCGTGTCGGTATCCAGGGTGATCACGTACTGGATGGATTCGAGAATGGACTGGTCACCGACGATCTCCGTAAAGTCCGTTCGTGCTCCGCCCCTGAGCCGGGCATTGAACTGCTCCAGCTTGCCGCGCTTGCGCTCGTAGCCCATCCACACTCGCTCAAACGGATTCCACAGCCGCGGTCGGTGAAACAGATAGAAGATACACGGGCGATCTTCGCGGTAGGTCGCGTTGAGCGCCTCGACAGCGGCGCGCGCGTGCTCGAGCAAGTCCGTGTCGTCCGGCAGCGTTTGCACGGGCGCGTCGCGAAAATCCGTCAGCAGGGCAAAGAACAGATTGGCATCGCGATTGCCGAGATAGCGGATCTCCATGGCTTCGACCAGATCGTCAACGTCCTGCAAACTGGTCAGCAGGGTGGGGACGATTACCATGGTGCGATGGCTGTCCGGGATGCCCCTGGAAAAATCCAGCCGCGGCAGCGCGCGCGGCGGCAGCATGAGCGTGACCAGCAGGTTCACCAGCGGCACGGCCAGCGCCGAGGCGGCGATGAGAAGGGGAAGCCCGAAAAACCAGAGCCGCCAGTCGGCCGCATCAAGGCCGAGCGCGGACAGCGCGACCGCGATCGCAAGTAGCGTGAGCAGCAGGATGGGGCCGAGATAAAGGGGCAGGCGGAGATGCCGGCCCAGGCGAACGATGCGGGATTTCCACGACGGCCGCCAGCCAACCGCGCGCTCCAGCTGCGCGCGGCCCTCATCTACAAGGTAGTAGCCGACATGTGCGCTGCGGTCATGCATGCCTCGTTGCGCCGCGGTCGCCCGCGCAAGCACGATGGCTTCGTGCGCCACCGCCATTTCGCTTGACGTACTGCGTCGCGCCACGTCCTCGATGACATGCCGGTAGCGGTCGCGGGTGGCGAAATCCTGGCTGGCGTACATCGCTGCCGGATCTTCGCGCAAGGTCTGTTCGACGACGCTGAGCGACTCGACATACTGCTTCCAGTCCGTGGCGCCGATGAAACGCAGGCTGCCGATGCTGTTGGCGATGGCAATCTGGTTGGCCGCGGCGGTACGGCCTGCCGCCTCCGACAGTTCGGTTGCGGTCACCCCCTGTTCCAGCAGCTTTTGCTCGACCCAGGTCTGCACGAAGGCCATGGCCGGCCCCTGCGCCTGCAGCCGACCGTAAAACTCCTCCACGAACGGCGCGGTCAGTGGCACATCGGCATCGGCGAACCCGGCCAGCAGCTGGATCAGCCGTTTTGGTTCGTGCTCGGCCGCCGCGAGCATGCGGTCCGCCCAGGTGATGGCCGCGTCGCGCTCCTCGCGCTGCCGGGCGATACGCACGCCGATGCGGCGCAGATTCTCCAGCAGCGCCAGCTGCAGCATGATGGGGAAAGCCCACAATTCGCCCAGCTTCAGGGGTTCGACGGTCTGGTAGGCGGCGATGAACTGGGTGGCGTTGTCGCTGTCGACCCGGCCGTCCATGTGCGAGATCAGTTCCAGCGCCAGGTCGTAGATGCGGGGGGAACCGGCCGACGGACCATCGGCCAACCGTGGCAACTGCCGGCTGTAGCCGCGTGGCAGGTGCCGGCGCGCCAGACTGATTTGCTGCTCGATCAGATAGAAGTTGTCGAGTAGCCAGGCTTCGGCCGGCACGATGTGCTGTCCCGGCATCGCGGCGGCGGTGATGACGTCGTAGGACGCCAGCAGGACGCGTTCATTGTCCGCCAGCCGTGGCAGCAACCGGTCCGGGCCGAGGCGTGGATCGATCCGGTGCTGGTCCGCCAGTGTGAGCGCGTGGCGCTTCAGCTGCTCGATGCTGAACAGCTCCGACCGCAGCAACTCGGTGTCGCGGTCGTGGCGCAACGCATTGCGTGTGCCTGAGGAAAATCCGAACGCTTTGATGTCGATGCCCCGCTCCTTCAAACACGTCATGACCGGCATCCGCGCTTGATTGCCTGCGAACTTCTCCAATCGAACGGGAAACAAGTAGGACCCCGGAAATGCCTTGGCAGGGTGATTCAAGACCAACGCCTAGTGAAGGCGAATTCCCGTGAGATTTAATCCGTCCAAGAAAAGTAAGCCGTGACATATCACGGCTTAACCAGAGATAACTGGTCATTGTTGCCCCTAAGGTTGCCCCCTCGGCTGCCTTGCTTGTACCCGCAACATCCTGATCTTGACCGGACTCAGAATACCATCAGCACGTACCATGCGTGAAGTAAAGCATGCCCACCGCGTCCGGCAGGCATCCTCGCCGAACTGCACATCCAGCACCCGATGTTGTGCGTTCTCGATGGTCTGATCACAAACGACAAATGAGGATATCAAGAGATCCTTGAGCCTAATCAGCCATCGGAAAGCTTGACACCGCCGGTTGCGTTCCAGCCGACTTTCCAGGACAGGGTCTGATCAGCGGCAATCGATATTTCCTTGCTGGCACCGTACAAGGTGCCGCCGCCGGTTACCGATAGCCGGTGCTTTCCCGGACCGACCGGGTACTTCAGCGTTTCGCCCGGTTGTAATGTGCCGATCGGATGATCATCCACGTGAATCTGGAAGGCGACCAGCTTGCCGAACCAGCCGGTGTCGCGCATGAACTCCAGGGTTGCGGAGGGGGTCTCGGCAGGGACATCGAGCGTGGTTTCGCCGGGGTTCGGTGGGATTCGATCGGGCGTCAAATGCTGCTGTAAACCGCGAATCAACAGATCGAGGTGATGATTCATGTCGCGCCCGGCCCGGAGTTCGGCCGCATTACGGAAGGCCAGCGGTTCCAGTGCCTTTGGAAGTTCACTCGGCGATGGCATCCGGGCCTTGCCGGTCAGGACGGGAACGACCGGAATATTCCTGCTTATCGCGGCTTCGATTTCGATCCGGACGAAGTCCGCAGGGTCGTCCAGCCTGCGCTGCGAGGTGTCGGTACCCGCAGCCAGCCAGGTGTCGCCGATGATTGCGAGCAACACATCGCAGCGCGCCACGGCGTTCTTGATATGGTCGCGAAAATCGATGCCGAACGGAATGGTATCGATGTCGATGAAGACGGCCTCGGCCCCGAACGTCATCCGCAGCCGTTCGGAGAGGATGGCGGCCACGTAGGCGGCGTCATCCCGGCGATAGGAAATGAAGATGCGAGGCATGCTCTCTCTCCATGGCATTGGTGACCCGGATGACGAGGTTCCCATGGCGGTTCACGAGTGTTTCTCCATGTCCCTGGCCATCCGAGTACGTATCGCCTCCTGGTGGCTCGAACCCTCCGTCACGGTTGGCGATCCCCGCCTCCGCTAGCCGGCGAGGTGCTGATCGAAGAAGGCGATGGTGCGTTCCCAGGCCAGGTTGGCCGCCGCCTCGTTGTAGCGCGGCGTGGAGTTGTTGTGGAAACCGTGCTGGGTGTCCGGATACAGGTGCATCTCGTGGGGGATGTCGTTGGCGATCAGGGCGGCCTCGAAATCCGGCCACATGGCGTTGATGCGCTCATCGTGCTCGGCGTAGTGGATCTGCAACGGCGCCGAGATGCGCGGCACATCGGCCGTCGGCGGCGCGGGGCCGTAGAAGGGCGCGCCGGCGTGCAGTTCATCGCCCAGGTCCACGGCCAGGAACTTCACCACGCCACCGCCCCAGCAAAACCCCGTGGTGCCCAGCCTGCCGCTGGACAGTTCGTGGGATTTCAGATAGCGGGCGCTGTTCAGCATGTCCTGGCGCAGCGCGGCCTGATCCAGGCTGGCCTGCATGGCGCGACCCTCGTCGTCGTTGCCGGGATAGCCGCCGATCGGTGCCAGCCCGTCCGGCGCCAGGGCGAGGAATCCGGCCACGGCGGCGCGCCGCGCCACGTCCTCTATATACGGGTTCAGGCCGCGGTTCTCGTGGATGATGAGTACCGCCGGGTAGGGGCCCTCGCTGGTGGGCTGCACCAGGTAACCGCGCATGGTCCCGGAGGTGCCCCCTTCGGAGGGGTACTCCACGTACCGGGGTCTGATGCGCTCGTCGGTGAATGAGATGGTCTGGGCCTCGGCGTAGCGCGGCAGCAGCGACTGGGCCATGGCCAGGGCCGATACCCCGCCGATGCTGATCACCGCCGCCCGCTGGAAGAACTCCCGGCGGTCGATGCGCCCGTGGCAATAATCGTCGTAAAGATCGTAAACCCGCTGTTCGGTTTGCTGGTCTGTCATCGTTCTCATTCCTCTCTGGCGGAAGACGGGTGGCGCCAGCGCCGCCCGCCGGACGCACCCGGCCCGTGAGCCGGATGACCTGAAATCAACAGACCGGATAACGATGCGGAAATTCAACCGATCCGATTCCGTCCAAGAACTTATCGCCTGCCAGCGGCTCGAATGTTGTGTGAAAATAACGTCATCCGACAACCCGACCGGACATGAGGCTTGTTGTTCCTTTCGATCGTACAGGATTTCCGCCATGAAGCTCGCCCGCATCGCCTGGTTGAGCGGTCTGCTGCTGGCCGTGTTCTTTGTTCCCGTGGGTTTGTCCGCGCTGCTGTACACCACCAGCGAGGCGCATGGCCAGCACTGGTCGCGGGCGCGTAGCGACACCACCGGCATGGCGCCGCTACCCGCCGAGACCCCCGAGGCGGTGATCCAGGTCTACGCGGCGCGGGCGCATAGCTGGCGCGGCATCTTCGGCGTGCACACCTGGCTGTCGGTGAAACCTTCCGGAGCGCCGCACTACACCCGCTACGAGGTGTTCGGCTGGGGGGTGCGGCGGGGTCGCGAGGCGGTGCGGGTCAGCACCACCCTGGCGCCCGACGGCTACTGGTATGGCAACCATCCACGGGTATTGGTCGATCTGCGCGGGGAAGGCGTGGACGAGCTGATCGAGCGCATCGAGGCCGCCGCCCGCAGCTATCCGCACAACCATGAGTATCGGGTCTGGCCGGGGCCGAACAGCAACACCTTCACCGCCCATATCGGCCGTTCGGTGCCCGAACTGCGCCTGCGCCTGCCGCCCACGGCCATCGGCAAGGACTATATCGCCGGCGGCGGGGTCATCGCCCGCAGCCCCGGTGGCAACGGAGTGCAGCTGTCGCTGGGTGGATTGTTCGGCCTCACCCTGGGCGTGGCCGACGGCGTCGAGATCAATCTGCTGGGTCTGAATGCCGGGGTGGACGTGACGCGTCCGGCGCTCAAACTGCCCGGCATCGGCCGCATCGGCATGCACTGAGCGCCGCTCAGCGCGCCCGCCAGGCCCGCCAGGCCAGCAGCGCGGCCACCCCCATGGCCAGGGTGAAGGCCGTCAACACCGCGGGTATCGCGGCCAGCGGCCCGGCCAGCAGCACCAGCGACAGGCAGAAGCTGATATAGGTCAGCTGGGTACGCTGGGCATGCAGCAAGGTAGTGGCCGCGAACAAGCCCCCGTAGCGCCGCTGCAATACCCAGGCCGAGGTTGCGAGTATCACCGGAAAACCCAACAGCAGGCCCGAGCGTTCCGGACCGATCCAGCCGCTGGCGGCGGCGATGGAGGCTACCGTCAGACCGGCGATGCCGGCGCGCAGCAGCAGGACGAGCCA
>CAYMHN010000256.1:0-5620 GCA_964390235.1 uncultured Candidatus Competibacteraceae bacterium | reverse complement strand
TGCGCGCCGCCGCGCGCGCCGGCGCCAATCCCCTGGACCGGGACATCAACATCGGGTTCCGGGTGGTGTGCGTGCCGGGTCGGTGAGGCGCGCGCCCCGAACCATATACAGAACGCATCCTGGCGCAGTATCTTGGCTCCGAAATCAAGAGGAGTCCACCATGCCCAAGTCACACCTCCGTATCCGCCGGCATATCGGCGCCAACTGCTTGAACTCGTGTACGCGGATCGCACGTTCGAGGAACTGATCGGTCGGGAGTTCGAGGGCCGGTTGATACGAAATCCGGATACCCGCCGTTCGCCCCGCGCGTCGGCACGGTTCCACCCGCTCGGAGTCCGCATATGAGTACCCCCCGGAACGCCTCCGCCCGCCCCTTCGGTTGCCTCGCGATCACGGGCCTGCTGCTGTTGGTCGTGCTAGCCAGCGTGCTGATTACCCTGTGGGTTGCCCGCACCTGGCTGTTTCCGCCACCTCTGGAGCCGGTCGTGCTGGATGCCCGCGAACAGACCGAACTTGAAACGAAACTGCGCAGCCTGACCGGAGCGCCGCCTCCGACGATCGGGGACGAGGCCGAGGCCACCGGGAATGGAGAAGACACGGCCGCGGATACCCTGCAACCGGAAGCCTACGCCGAGCGCCCCCAGGATCGGGTGATCCACTTCACCCAGCGAGAACTGAACGCCCTGGTTGCGCGCAACCCCGACCTCGCCGACCGGTTCGCGCTGCACCTGTCCGACGGCCTGCTCTCGGCCACCCTGCTGATCACCCTGCCACCGGACCTGCCGCTATTCGCCGGCCAGACCGTGAAGGTGGCCACCGGCCTGCAACTGCGCCACGAACAAGGCCGCCCGATCCTCTCGGTCGAGGGCGTCAGCCTCATGGGCGTGCCGCTGCCCTCGGCGTGGCTGGGTGGCATCAAGGGACGCGACCTGGTCGCGCTGTACGGATCGGACGGCGGTTTCTGGCAGGCCTTCGGCGAAGGCGTGCGCGACCTGCGCATCGAGCAGGGGCGGCTGCGGGTGGAACTGGCGGAGTAGGGATCGAGACCCGATATCCGACACAAGGCGGCAGCAGTTGACAAGCCAGGATGAACGGGAATAGGTTAGCTACAGTCGGCGTATTCCGTCACCATAGGCACAGACACCCTCGTCGGCGCTGAGCAGGATCAGTCGTTCCAGTCTGGCCTGGGCGATCAGCAGGCGATCGAAAGGATCGGTATTCAGATCCGGTAAAGAGGCTGTCACCGCCGCGTGTTCGTGGTTGATCGGCAGGCGCCGCATACCGGCGTCGTCGATGGAGATGACCAGTTCGGTCGGCGCGAGCGGCAGTTTGCCCAAGCGGTGCTTGATCGCGACCTCCCAGATCGATGCGGCACTGACATGGCAGTCGGCGTGTTCGATCAGGTCCCGCTGCTCCGCATTCAATCGCTTGTGGCCGGACAGCCACCACAGCACGACATGCGTGTCGAGCAACAGCTTCATGCCACATCCGGCCGCGCGGTGAACAGCGCCTCGACTTCCTGTTCCAGCTCCGGCGCGAAGGCGGCGTCGAGCACCTCCGGATCGATCCGCAGCGTACCGAATCCGCGGGTTCTCGGCTGCGCTTCGGTGACGGGAACCAGACGCACGGCCGGTTTTCCAGCCCGAGCAATCAGCACTTCCTCTCCGTCCAGTGCGGCCTGAACGAGTTTGGACAACTGGGTCTTGGCTTCGTAAAGGTTGACCTGGCGCATGGGATTACGTTCCTGGTTGGTTGGTTGGCTAGTCCATGCTACAGAACGCCATACCAAACAATCAACGGCAAACCTTCGGAAGCCGCTGATCAGGTAGACCACCGGATTGAACCACGAATTGCAGCTTCTCGAAGCCGTCGGCCCAGATGCCGATGATGAAGCCGAGCAGGCGGGTGATGCCGGATTCTCGCCACCGCCTGGATGGAGGCTGGCGGCTATGCGGCGTGGCTCATCCCCTCCGAGTTCATGGATATCAACTACGGCGCGGCGCTCAAGCGCTTCCTGACGGACCGCGTCACGCTTGGGCGCATGGGATCAACTTCTGGTCTGAAATCCTCGGCCCGGACATTGACGAGCATAGTAAGATATTCTTACGTGATACCAACGGTAGATTAGATGACCACGCCAACTACAACCCGCCTTTCGTCCAAGGGACAAGTCGTGATTCCGGAAGCCATTCGTCACCAGCTTGGCCTCGCACCCGGAGCCGAGTTCGTCGTGGTGGCCGAGGGTGATGCGATCATTCTGCAGCTCGTCAAGGCACCCGACGTGTCCGAGTTTCGAGCGCTGTTGGCCAAGGCACGCCGACAGGCCAGGGCGGTTGACCTGAAGCATAGCGATATCGCCAAGGCGGTTCGCGAGGTACGCGACCAGCAGTGATTGTTGTTCTGGATACCAACGTCCTCGTTTCCGGGATCTTCTTTGCCGGGGCACCGCTCGAGATCCTCGAGCGGCGGGAGCGCGGCGAATTCGCGATTGCCGTGTCTTCGGCCATTCTCGATGAGTACCAGCGAGTCATTCAGCGCCTTCAGTCCAAATACGATCTTGACGCCGGAGCGCCGATCCTCGATGTCATACGGGTCAAAGCGATCACGGTAGCTGACGCTGAGCTTCCAGCCCGAGTCTGCGAGGACGCGAGCGACGACAAGTTCCTGGCCTGTGCCATCGAAGCACGCGCGGCGTTGGTTGTCAGCGGTGATCGCCTGTTGCTACGAACGAGCGGCTATAGCGGTGTCGCGATCGTCCGGCCACGGACATTCCTCGACGAGTACCTGTAACTTCACACTCACGGTGGCCTCAACAAGATCGAGCCGAGCGAACTGGGGCGCATTTCCGCGGAGCCGTTGGTCGAGCGCTGGCCCGAACTCGGGCCCACGGTGCAGCGACAAGGGGAACTCTTCGGTGAACCGTCGGGCGGCAGGGCCGATTGACGGCAGGGCGCCGGGTTGCATGACAATCACCGAGATGGATGCGTGATCCGGCTACGGACTTTACAAGCCCCGCGAAGCCTACTATAAACTCGGGTAGCGATACGGCTTACGCACGGAGCATGCAGCATGACCTCTTCTCTGGCGATCCATCTCCCGATAATCCACCGGTACGGTGCGGCAGCGCGTGAGCCGACAGCGTTCCCGGACCGGATGCAGAAGACCAAGCGGTTTTCCGGTTTCCTTGCCGCTTTTGCCCCCATCGCTCATGTCCGTATAACAACGCCGCCTGTTGAGTCAAATCAGCGACTTACAGGCGCTCGTGAAGATGCACCAGAGAAAGGGGTTTCGCTCAAAGTGCGGATCCAGTCCAGTGGCGCCAAGGGTATAACTTTTCGCCCCACGGTTGTTGGGGCGGAGCGCCCCAAGGAGTTCCGCTGGCTTGGCCGCCTCATTTTACCGGGCATCTTCGATGGAGAGCATCGCTTCATCATCGAACCCTTGTCCGACGAGAAGGTGCCCCTTCAACAAAGCGAGCGATTTAACGGCATTCTCGTTCCGCTGTTTCGTAGCAGCCTTGATCGCGACACAAGCATGGATTCATTGAAATGAACGTCGCGCTCAAACAGAGAGCGGAGACCCCTTTTTCACTCTAGTCGGTTGAATCTTTCTATGGTTCCTCTCAACACACAATGCATGATTACCAAGATCACGGGCGCAGATGCTCAAGGTCGACCCGTATTCGGCGAAACCAGGGAGGAGCCATGCTCCCTAATTAAGTTCTTAGGGAATGATACTGACGTTGCGATGGGAACCGGTAGCGCACCTGAGTACCCCACTTTACAGGGGCGGATTGCGGATGTGGTGCTTCTGCTTCACACTACGACCAGGACCGGCATCAATGACATGATAGAGGTCGCGGGTGTCAAGCTGAAAGTGATTGGGATCTCACCAAACTACGATGGAGTCGGCAAGCTTAACTATTACATTGTCGAAGCGATGCTTTGGGAGTGAGTCATCACGGAATGGGCGTCGCTTCTGTGCCCATTGGGGACGCCGCAGTATGGGCGTTATTTGATTTGTTTGCGACCACGCCTTCTAACTCCGCGCTGCACCGGACTGCTCCCTTTGGTCGCAGCCGGTGAGCGCCCATACGCGCCAACTTAAGGCGAGCTGGTAGAGGAGCCGGTTGCCCGGACTCCCCCCCATTTAGAACCCATCGTGCCCAATTCGGGCAATAGGCTCAGGATAAAACCCTTCACGTGACTCCTTCGGTCAGAACAGCGTATGACGGATTTTCACCGGCGGTAGCGGGTGCGCCGCTCGGAAGCGGTCAAACTGCTCCCAAGTGAACGACTTCCGCTGGCTCCGTCGATTAAGATGACGGAACATAATCCGCGTGGCCTGATAGACAAACTCGTTCAGTGCCTTGCCGTTGTACGACACCCCGTAGTACTGGATGTGGCCTCTCAGCTTAGCCTGGAACAAGGCCCGGATCGATTTCAGTGGCAGCACATTACGCACCCGCTTAGCCCACTCGCCGACTCGTTTGAGCTTCGCCCGTAGGCGCTTGCCGCTCGTTTTGAGTTTCGGGATGATTTTCCCACGCCGTGACCGGCCCCGGTAAAACGTGAAGCCGAGAAAATCGAATGCCCCTTGTGGGTTACCCCGCCGCTGGCCCTGCCTGGAAAAGGCCACCAGCCGCGTTTTCTGCTCGTTGAGCTGTAGAGGATACTTGGCCAGGCGCTTGCCGAGTGCCTCCTTGATGCGGATCGCATCCTGCGCGTACTGACAACCGATGACCGCATCGTCCGCGTACCGGTACAGCGCCACACGGCCTTTGCAGTGGTGCTTGACCGTGTCTTCAAACCAGGTATCGATGACATAATGGGCAAACACATTGGCGAGCACGGGGCTACAAATACTCCCCTGCACAACCCCTTCCTCGCTGAGCCTCGGTTCGCCGTCCGCCAGTACCCCGGCCTTGAACATCCGGATGAGGTAGCGGATCAGCCGCGCATCACCGATCTTCTCGCGAAGCATGTCCACAAGCAGTTGCTGGTTGATCGTGCCGAAGAAATTCGCTAGATCCACATCGATGACGATCTCTACGTCATGGTGAAAGAGATGCTGATTCAGCGCCTTGACCGCATCATGGCAGCCGCGTCCCGGCCTGAACCCGTAGGAGCACTCCCGAAACAGCGGCTCGTAGATACTCTCCAGCACCTTTTGCATCATTTTCTGAACGATTTTATCCTCCAGTGCACTGATCCCCAGCGGTCGTGTCGCTCCCGCTTGGCCTTCCTTGGGGATTAACGCTTGGCGGATCGGCTGCGGCCGATAGGCCATACGCTTCATCCGTGCCACCAGGTCCTGAAGGTTGGCCTCCAGATGTTCTCCGTATCGCGCTTTCGTCACTTCATCGATGCCCACGGCCTTATTCCCGTCCAGCTCGTGAAAGCACGCCGCCAGCGACTCCACATTAAAGTGATGCATCAAGCTGTCGAAACGCTTGTGCGGGTCGCTCGCGGAAAGCCACGCTATCCTCTTCAGTTTCGTGTCCGTGTCTAGACAGGTTTCTGTTGAACCCAGCACGTTTCCCCTCCAAGGTCGATTTCACCCGGGGGCCTTCCCTCCACGGACGTTACTCCGCTTCAACGGTACTATGCCCCCTCTGACT
>CAYMHN010000255.1:0-5623 GCA_964390235.1 uncultured Candidatus Competibacteraceae bacterium | reverse complement strand
TACACTCTTTCCCTACACGACGCTCTTCCGTTGGCGCAGTTGCGCTGCACCGTCATGGCCGGCACGCGCTCGCCGCAGCCCAGCCGCAGGCTGAGCACGCGGGCGATATTGGCCTCATCGGGGCCGGACGACACGCAACCCAGGATCACCTCGTTCAGCCGTTCCGGGTCCAGTCCGGTGCGCGCCAGCAAGGCCCGGCCCGCCGCCAGGGCCAGATCGGAAGCGCGAAACGGTCCCGGTGCCCCGCGTACCTTGAGAAACGGCGAGCGGACACCGTCAACGATGAATACGTCACGCCCCGTGATCGGTCGGGTCTGGTTCATGCCATTCTCTCCAGCGGACCGCTTCACAGTGCCCGCCTGGTTTATGATCGGATTATAGCGCCGCGGTTCGTCTGACTATTGCGACGGCATCGACGTGCGTTTCAGCAACCGCATGGCGCATCCGGAACAGACCACCGGGCGGGGTTCGGTAAAACTTGCCGAGCATGCGGGCAGTTGTTACATTCCCTTGATTTTCCAAGCGGCTTACCTGAGGAGTCGTATTCGATGAAAATTCTGGTTCCCGTCAAGCGGGTAGTCGACTACAACGTCAATATCCGCGTCAAGGCTGATGGTTCCGGCGTCGAGACCGCCAACGTCAAGATGTCCATGAACCCCTTCGACGAAATCGCCGTCGAGCAGGCCCTGCGGCTCAAGGAAGCTGGACAGGCCGAGGAGATCGTCGCCGTCTCGGTCGGCACCGCCAAGTCCCTGGAGACCATCCGCACCGCTCTGGCCATGGGCGCCGATCGCGGCATCCTGGTCCAGACCGAGGTCGAGACCGAACCGCTGGCCGTGGCCAAGCTGCTCAAGGCGCTGGTCGACAAGGAACAGCCACAACTGGTCATCCTCGGCAAACAGGCCATCGACGACGACTGCAACCAGACCGGCCAGATGCTGGCCGCGCTGCTGGGTTGGCCGCAGGGCACGTTCATTTCCAAGCTGGCGGTAGAGGGCCAAGCCCTGGACATCACCCGCGAGATCGATGGTGGTCTGGAAAAGCTCCGGCTCAAGCTCCCGGCCATCCTGACCGTGGACCTGCGGCTCAACGAACCGCGTTACGCCTCGTTGCCGAATATCATGAAGGCCAAGAAGAAACCGCTGGATACGCTGAGTCCGGACGATCTGGGCGTGGACGTCACGCCGCGACTGAAGACCCTCAGGGTAACCGAGCCGCCCAAGCGCCAGGCCGGTGTCAAGGTCGGCAGTGTCGCCGAACTGGTCGAGAAACTGCGTACCGAAGCCAAGGTGATCTGAGATGAGCATTCTGGTAATCGTTGAACACGACAACACCGCCCTGGCACCTGCTACCCTGCATACCCTGGGTGCCGCGCGACTGATCGGCGGCGACATCGATTTACTGGTCGCCGGCGCTGCTTGCGGCGCCGTAGCCGAGGCAGCCGCCCGAATCGCTGGCGTGAGCAAGGTGTTGCTGGCCGACAACCCTGCCCTGGGGCATCAGCTGGCGGAGAATCTGGCGCCGCTGATCGTCGAGCTGGCCAAGCACTACAGCCATGTACTGGCCCCCGCCACCACTTTCGGCAAGAATCTCATGCCGCGCGCCGCCGCGCTGCTGGATGTGCAGCAGATCTCGGACATCAGCGCGGTGGAATCGGCGGACACCTTCGAGCGGCCGATCTATGCCGGCAATGCCCTGGCCACGGTGCAATCCGGCGACCCGATCAAGCTGATCACGGTGCGCACCACCAAGTTCGACGCGGTCGCCAGCGAGGGCGGCGACGCCAGCGTCGAGCCCATCGAGGGCGGCGGCGATGCCGGTCTGTCCGAGTTCCTCGGCCTGGACGCGGTCAAGAGCGAGCGCCCCGAGCTGACTTCGGCGCGGATCGTCGTCTCCGGCGGACGCGGCATGCAGTCCGGCGAGAACTTCAAGCTGCTGGAAGCGATCGCCGACAAGCTGAATGCCGCGGTCGGTGCCTCGCGCGCGGCGGTGGATGCCGGCTATGTGCCCAATGACTATCAGGTCGGGCAGACCGGTAAGGTGGTGGCCCCCGATCTGTACATCGCGGTCGGCATCTCCGGGGCCATCCAGCACCTGGCCGGGATGAAGGACAGCAAGGTGATCGTGGCCATCAACAAGGACGAGGAGGCGCCGATCTTTCAGGTTGCCGACTACGGTCTGGTGGCGGATCTGTTCCAGGTTCTGCCGGAATTGGCCGAGGCGCTGGACAAGTGATCCTGATCGGGCCTGCCCTCGGTGGCGTGAATCGATTATTTGCAGCGGCCGCGAATAGCGCTAGAGTTATATGATCGAGCATTGGAGACCGGAAGATGGACAACGATCGTGCATTCAGCTATGTCCGCGACCTGGCCGAACTGCTGGTGAAACAGGGTGGCTCGGATCTGTTCATCACGGCCGGCATGGCGCCGATGGTGAAGGTCAAGGGCGACTTCCAGCGGGTCGGCAGTGATGCGCTGACCGCCGAACAATCGGATCTGCTGGTTCGCTCGATCATGACCGATCGCGTGCTGGGCATGTTCGACAAGAGCCATGAGGCCAATTTCGCGGTGTATTTCCAGCAGGTCGCCCGGTTCCGGATCAGCGCCTTCAAGCAGCGTGGTTCCAGCGGCATGGTGTTACGCCATATCCGCGCGGACATCCCCACCTTCGAAGAACTCAATCTGCCCTCCTCGCTGGCCGATTTATCGATGACCAAGCGCGGACTGATCATCTTCGTCGGGGCGACGGGTTGCGGCAAGACGACCTCGCTGGCCTCGATGATGGATCATCGCAATGAACATGCGCCGGGGCATATCGTCACCATCGAGGATCCGATCGAGTTCTATCACCAGCACAAGCAGTGCATGATCAATCAGCGCGAGGTCGGCATGGATACCGATTCCTATCACGTGGCGCTGAAAAACACCCTGCGTCAGGCGCCGGATGTCATCCTGATCGGCGAGATACGCGACCGCGTGACCATGGAAGCGGCCATCAACTTTGCCGAAACCGGCCATCTGGTGTTCTCGACCCTGCATGCCAACAACGCCGATCAGTCCTTCGACCGGATTCTCAATTTCTTTCCCGTCGAGCAGCGCGATCAGACCCTGATGGATCTGGCATTCAACATCAAGGCGATCATTTCGCAGCGGTTGGTGCGACGCTGCGATCAGGATGGACTGATCCCCGCCGTGGAGATACTGCTGAATACCTCACTGGTGTCGGACCTGATCTTCAAGGGACGCATCCGCGAGATCAAGGAAGTGATGCAACGCTCCACCGAGCAGGGACTGGTGACTTTCGATCAGGCCCTGTTCAATCTCTACGAAGAAGACAAGATCAGCTACCAGACCGCGTTGCGCAATGCCGATTCGGTCAACAATCTGCGCCTGATGATCAAGCTCAAAAGTCGTCACGGTCCGCCGCCGGGGTCGGCCGAGAGCATGACCAATATCGCCATCGAGAGCGATGAGCTTAATACGGACAAGTTGCGTGGTTGAGAGGCGCAAACAAAGAACCGTCGGGTAACCGACGGTTCAAAACAGTCCGCTCTGGAATCGATGAGCGAAGGAGGAGATCACATCCTTGTTGCAGCTGCGCATCCTGCGCGTAAGTAAAGACAATCCCTGTCACTCCGTGCATCGCTTTCCTGCGCTGCGAGCACAGATTAATCGATATCCAGCAGTGGTAGCTGTGATCTAGATCACAAAATCCGCGAAAAACCTGCAGAGCGCCTGAACCGGGAACAGAACGATGAATGACAACCGTGCCGATCTGATCATCCGCAACGCCAGGTTGTACGATGGCCTGGGCAATCCTCCGGTGGCCGGCGGGGTGGCGGTGCGCGATGATCGGCTGATCGCGGTGGGTGATATCAGCGGGCTGCGCCCCGCAGTCGAGGTCGATGCCGGGGGGCGGGCGCTGGCACCCGGCTTCATCGATGTCCACACCCACGACGACCGGGCCTTGCGGGTCAATCCGCAGATGGCCAACAAGATTAGCCAGGGCGTGACCACGGTGGTGACCGGCAACTGCGGGGTCAGTCTGGCGCCCCTTGCGATCGAGCGCCGGCCACCGCCACCGCTGGATCTGATCGGCGAGGCGCCGGAAGATTATTACCCCGATTTCGGCGCCTATCTGGTGGCCCTGGATGCCGATCCAGCGGCCGTCAACGCGCTCTGCCAGGTCGGCCATTCCAGCCTGCGGGTGGGGGCCATGATGAATCTGGACCGTCCGGCCGACGCGGCCGAGATCCGGATCATGCGGGCGCGTCTGGAACAGGCCTTGGACGCCGGTGCCATCGGCCTCAGCACCGGGCTGTTCTATCCGCCGGCCAATGCCGCGCCCACCGAGGAGGTCATAGCGTTGGCCCGAGCGCTGCATGATTATGGCGCAATCCATACGACCCATATGCGCGACGAGGCCGACCGGATCACCGATTCCCTGGAAGAATCGTTCCGGATCGGTCGCGAGGCCGGGATTCCGGTGGTGATCTCGCACCACAAATGCGCCGGCGCACCCAATCACGGCCGTTCGAGCGAAACCCTGGCGCTGATCGAGGCCGCGCGCGTCCGTCAGCCACTGGGACTGGACGCCTATCCCTATATCGCCGGTTCGACCATGCTCGACCCGCGCCGCATGATGGGTGCCACCAAGGTGATCGTCACCTGGTCGCGAGCCTATCCCGAGTGCGCCGGCCGCGATCTGGCCGAGATCGCGGCCGACTGGGACACCTCCATCGAGGACGCTGCCGAACGCTTGTGCCCGGCCGGGGCGATCTACTTCATGATGGCCGAGGAGGACGTGCGGCGGATTCTCGCCTATCCGCACACCATGATCGGTTCCGATGGCCTGCCCCACGACGAGCATCCTCATCCCCGGCTGTGGGGGACCTTCCCGCGGGTGCTGGGTCACTATGTGCGCGAGGTCGGGCTGTTCCCGCTGGAAGAAGCGATCCGCAAGATGACCGGCCTGTCGGCGGCTCGTTTCGGACTGCATGATCGCGGGGTGCTCAGGGTCGGTGCCCATGCCGATCTGGTGCTGTTCGATCCCGCCACGGTCGCCGATCGGGCCAGCTTCGAGCAGCCCTTACTGCCCTCGGCCGGTATCGAGCAGGTCTATGTCAACGGCCGCTGCGTGTGGCGCGACGGAACGGCCACCGGCGAACGGCCGGGTCGCGCGCTGCGGCTGGCGCAGTTGCGTATCCCGTCGGAATGACCATGGCCCAGTCGCTGCTGTTGCGCAACGCTACCGTGCTGGACAGCCTGGGTGGCGAACTGCTGCCGGATTGCGAGGTGCTGATCCGCAACGGGCGCATCGTCGAGGTCGGCGAGCAGCGCCATGCCGCCAGCGATGCGCGGGTGGTCGATCTGCGTGGCAAGGTGCTGATGCCGGGGCTGTGCGACGCCCATGTCCATGTTACCGCCGCGACCCCGGATTTCGCCGCCCTGGCGCGTTGGTCGCCGAGCTATGTCACGGCCCGCGCGGTGCATCTCCTGGAGGCCATGCTGTTGCGCGGCTTCACCACGGTGCGCGATGCCGGCGGCGCCGACTGGGGTCTGGCCCGAGCGATCGAGGAGGGGCAGGTGCGCGGGCCACGGCTGCTGTACTGCGGCCATGCCCT
>CAYMHN010000254.1:0-5630 GCA_964390235.1 uncultured Candidatus Competibacteraceae bacterium | reverse complement strand
TGGCCCGCGAGGACCCTGGCCTGCTGTCGGTTGAAGAGTGGCAACGTCTCCTCAGCAACCAGGGGGCCTTCGCCGTGCGCTGGGGTGACCTGCCTCCAGAGGACGAAACCAGGCGCTTTGCCCAAACCGACCGGGCGCTTGAATTACTGAACCGCAACCTGGCAGAGATTGACCACTCCCACCCCTCTGCCCAAGCTTTTGAGCTTCGAACGCGCTTCGATCGCCTGGTGGCGCTACGTAACCGGTTTCAGATGAACGCTGTCATCAGGGAGTACGAAACCCTGCGACGGAATGAGGTGGTTTTCCCGAACTATGTCCTGTCGTCGGTAGCCGATGCCTATCTTTACCGTCAGCAACCGGAACAGGCTCAAGCGCTTCACCAGCAGGTTCTTGACCGGCAACCGGAAGACTTCGATGCGCAACTGGCCCTGTTCTACACATTGATCGACCTGGAGGATTTCGACTCTGCCTACACCTTGATCGACAAAATGGATCAGGCCCAGAAGCCATGGTTGAACATTCACCAAAGCGATGGCCGCCAGATTTTCCGCCCCAATCCGCGAAAGCTCACAGCCGTTACCACCGCAGGCGTGGCGCGTGTCTATGGCGACCAGTACGCTGAAGCGGAAGACCGCCTGACGGCTCTGCATGAGATGGCACCGGCCAACCGGGACATCATCCGTGAATTGGGCAACGTCTACGCCGCCCGCGGCTGGCCGCACCTGGCTCAGCAGACCTATGCGCTGGGCTTGAGCCTGGACCCCCGGCACAGGGGCCTGCAGACGGGCCTGGCGCAAAACTCCCTGGAGCGTCGCGAGTACCGCTTGGCCGAACGGTCGATCAGCCGGCTTAATTCGCTATACCCCGAGGATTCGCAGGTCCGCAGACTGCATCGAGGGTGGAAAATCCACAACATGCGTGAACTGCGTCTTTCAGCAGGCCACCAGGGCAACAGCGGAACGACCCAGGGAAACCGGGAGATGCTGCTTGAGGGTGTCCTTTTTTCCCGGCCGCTCGGCTACCATTACCGGATGTTCGCCAGCAGCCGCTATGCCTTCGCCGCCCTCCCTGAAGGGGACGAGATTTATCGGCGCCACGGGATTGGTATGGAATACCGCCGAGCGGACTTGGAGGCCGCAGCCGAACTGACCTATAACATCGACGGCGGTGATGAGCTCGGCGGTCGCCTGTCACTCCTCTGGGCGCTGGATGATCACTGGTCGGTCCCGGCGCAGGTCGAACTGTTCAGTCGGGATACGCCGTTGCGCGCGCTCAGGGATAACGTCACCGCCGACTCAGCCGACCTCGGGGTCAGCTATCGCTCCAGCGAACTGCGTAGCGCCCGCCTGAATGCACAGGCCATGGACTTCAGCGACGGCAACTTTCGCCGCAGTCTTGCCGCCAGTCTGGAGCAGCGTCTGCTGACCCTGCCCAAATACAAGCTGACCGGTCTTGTCGACCTCTACGCCTCGGCGAACAGCCGCAACGATACCCTCTACTTCAATCCCGACCATGACTTTTCGGCGGCGCTGACGCTGGACAACCTGCATCGGCTCTACCGGCGCTACGACCGGGCCATCAGTCAACGGCTCGCCCTGACTGTCGGCAACTACTGGCAAAAAGGCTTTGCTGACGACTATCTCGCCGGTGCTGCCTACGAGCATATCTGGGAGACTTCTGAGCGCTTCGAGCTGGTTTACGGCTTCAGCCGTTTCCGCCGGGTGTATGACGGTCTGCCTGAGTACCAGAATCACGTCTTCGCCCGACTCAACTGGAGGTTTTGAATGCGGCGCCTGATCACAGCGACAATTTGTTTCGTCCTGCTGAGCCTGCCGGCGCAGGCCCAGGAGTTTATGACGCTCTGCTACCACGACGTCACGGACGCCGTCGACGACCCGGAGGGCAACGCCATCTCTTCCGACCGTCTGGTACAACATTTCAGCTGGTTGCGCGCCAACGGTTACCAGGTCGTCAGCATCGACGCGCTGCTGGCCGCGCAGCGCGGTGAGCGTCCGCTGCCGGACAGAGCGGTCCTGCTAACCTTTGATGACGGCTATGCCAGTTTCTACACCCGGGCCTATCCCCTGCTCAAGGCGTTCGGCTATCCGGCCGTTCTGGCCCTGGTCGGCAGTTGGTTGGATGCCGCAGATGACGCGCAGGTGGAATATGGCGACCAATGGGTGCCGCGCCGCACCTTTATGACCTGGTCCCAGTTGCGCGAGGTGGCGGCTTCGGGGCTGGTGGAGATCGCCTCGCACAGCTATGACCTGCATCGCGGCATAGTCGCCAACCCGCAGGGGAACCTCGAACCAGCGCTTACCAGCCGCAGCTATGACCGGGAGACCGCTCGTTACGAAGACGACGACGCCTTGCTGGCGCGCGTCCGCAGCGATCTGACCCGCAACCGTGACCTGCTCGAACGCCAGCTTGGGACTCGCCCTCGGGTGATGGTCTGGCCGTTCGGGCGCTATCATCAGCCGGCTGTTGCCATCGCCCGGGAGCTTGGCATGCCGCTGTCCTTGACTCTGGAGAGCGGGACCACCCAGACGGATGCCCTCGATCGAGTCCGACGCTATCTGGTTCCGGGCGACCTCAAGCTAGCGGAGCTGGTCTGGGAACTGCGTAACCCTGACCAACAGGACCCGCGCCGGGTGGCACACATCGATCTGGACTATGTCTACGATCCCGATCCTGCTCAGCAAGAACGAAATCTCGACCGCCTGCTCGACCGTATCAAGAACCTCAAAATCAACACGGTTTTCCTCCAGGCCTTTGCCGATCCGGACGGCAATGGCTCGGCCGATGCCCTTTACTTCCCGAACCGCCATCTGCCGGTCCGCTCCGACCTGTTCAACCGCGTATCCTGGCAACTTAATACGCGCGCCGGAGTCAATGTCTACGCCTGGATGCCGATGCTCGCCTATGATCTGGGCGACGCGTCCATGACCGTGCAGACGCAACCTGGCGGCGAATCAACTCCGCTGGGCTACCGACGTCTTTCCCCCTTCGAGCCAGTGGCCCGCCGGCTCATTCTGGAGATCTATGAAGACTTGGCCCGCCACGCTGATTTCGCGGGGCTGCTGTTCCACGATGACGGCTACCTCTCCGACTTTGAGGACGCCAACCCCTCAGCGCTGGCCTGGTACCGGGAACGCTGGCAACTGCCGGCAGACATCGATCTCATCCGGAACGACCCCGTCCTGATGCACCGTTGGAGCCAGGCCAAGACCGAAGCTCTGCTGGCGTGGACCGGGGAGTTGACAGACCGGGTCAGAGTCTGGCGGCCGACGGTGAGAACCGCCCGCAACCTGTACGCCGAGACCGCCCTGAACCCCACCAGTGAGACCTGGTATGCCCAAAATCTGCGGAAGTCTCTCGAGCATTATGATTTTTCGGCCATCATGGCCATGCCCTACATGGAACAGGCCGTGGAACCGGACCGCTGGCTTGAAGGCTTGGTCGATGCGGTAAAGCAGCACCCCGAGGGGTTGCGAAAAACCATCTTCGAGCTGCA
The DNA here is from genome assembly GCA_964390235.1 of uncultured Candidatus Competibacteraceae bacterium. GTDB lineage: Bacteria > Pseudomonadota > Gammaproteobacteria > Competibacterales > Competibacteraceae > CAYMHN01. Next base: position 2,116 of record CAYMHN010000254.1, on the reverse strand, counting down.
GACATTCGACTGGAATCACCCTGGCCGCAAGATTCCGTCTACCGTTCTGGCCCGGCAGATGCATCGTCTGCAGAGGCTGGGAGCGGTAAGTTTCGGCTACTACCCGGATGATTTCATTGGCAACCACCCGCATGCCCATGATTTGCATCGTGCGATTTCGTTGCAAACCTATCCCTACAGGCCATAGTTATGACGGACTTTTCTGTATTCATCGGGAATTCCCTGCTGAGCTTTGCGTACTATTATCCCCTGTTCATGGCCTACCTGTGGATTATCGGCGCGGTCTATTATTACTTCCGCTGGGAACGCCAGCAGAACCATTATGACAACCCGCCGGAACTTGACCACTATCCAGCGGTTGCCGTGATCGTGCCATGCTACAACGAAGAGAGAAACATCCAGGAAACCATTGAGGCGCTGATCCAACTGAATTATCCCGATTACGAAGTGATCGCCGTCAACGACGGCAGCACGGATCGCACCGGCCTCATCCTTGATGAGCTGGCCGCGCGACATGAGCGAATCCGGGTCGTGCACCTGGCCAGAAACCAGGGCAAAGCGATGGCACTGCGCATGGGGGGCATGCTCAGCAAGGCAGAATTTCTGGTCTGCATCGACGGCGATGCACTGCTCGACCGACAGGCCGTCACCTGGATGATGCAACACTTCATTAAAAGCCCCCGGGTCGCCGGCGTCACCGGCAACCCCCGCATCCGGACTCGATCGACCTTGCTCGGCAAGATCCAGGTTGGTGAGTTTTCGGCCATCCTCGGCCTGATCAAACGGGCGCAACGGATTTACGGTCGGGTTTTCACCATGTCGGGCGTAGTCTCGGCATTTCGTAAATCCGCACTGCACCAGGTTGGCTACTGGAGTCTCGACATGGTTACCGAGGATATCGACATCAGCTGGAAACTGCAGATGAACTACTGGGATATCCGCTACGAGCCACACGCCCTCTGCTGGATTCTCATGCCAGAAACCCTGCGCGGGCTCTGGAAGCAGCGGCTGCGCTGGGCGCAAGGCGGCAACGAGGTGTTGCTGCGCTATGCCGGCGAGCTTCGGCAATGGCAGAAGCGCCGGATGTGGCCGGTCTATCTGGAGTATTTCACCAGCATCATCTGGGGCTACGCCATGCTGGCGGTGATCCTGCTCTACTTCGCCGGCCTGGTCTTTACCATGCCGCCCGGCTTCCGGGTCGAGTCGATCATCCCGACCTGGCCGGGCGTTGTGCTCGGCATCACCTGCCTGCTGCAGTTTGCCATCAGTTTTGCGCTTGACACCCAATACGAAAAGGGCATGTTCAAAAATTACTTCGTCATGATCTGGTATCCGCTCGCCTTCTGGCTGATCAACATGCTCACGGCTGTAGTCGCCCTGCCCAAGGCAATCTTCAAACGACGTGGTGTTCGCGCCCGCTGGAAGACCGAAGACCGTGGCATCCATCCCGAGACTCGAGTCGAACCGAGGCAATCATGAACCCACCGATAATCAACCGCCCGGACCTACAGTCTTTCCAACAAAAGTACGGCCAGGGCCTGATCACCGTCTTGTTCTGGGTTCTTTTCTTTTTCTTCATGCGCCCGCTGCTCGGCATGGTTGGCTGGTTTTTCGGCCTGCAGCTCTTCACCGAGATCATGCTGGTCAAGGGCGGCTATCATGCCCTCCTCGAACTGCTAGGCTGGTATCTCGTCATCATTATCGTCATGGGCGTCGTGCTGAAATGCTGGTCTCTTTACAACCTGTTCCGTTATGGTCGCCATGAAAAGCGGCGTCGGCAACCGCTCCCCATCACGGTGGAGGAACAGGCAAGGCACTTCGAGGTCGACCCTGGTCTTCTCGAGCAATGGCAGGTGGCCCGGCGAATAACCCTGGAGCACGATGACAGCGGTCGCCAGATTCAGGGGCGGATCTGAGCAATCTGCGTTTGGCTGACAGCAGAGCCTCACAATGCGAGAAGGCCCGCCGGATTTCGGCGGGCCTTCTCGCGTGCAGCTCAATCAAGCAGGGCTAAGCCCCGCACCTGTTCAGAGACGGATATCAATGTAAGCGTTCTTGCGCAGGCTCTGGGCCCACTCCTTGAACCGCGCCGCGGTTTTCTGGTCGGCAATGGCCT